>JAIZWN010000259.1 GCA_020443945.1 Candidatus Thiosymbion ectosymbiont of Robbea hypermnestra
AAATGCGGTAATCCGTGAAAATCGGCGTAATCTGCGGACAACCATGATGGTGAGGGAAGGTCTCTACGCCAAATCCCAGAAACCACAAATCGTAAGATACCACCAACGAAAACATCGACATCATAAAGGGCGAAAAATCCATGAATGATGAATCCATGAATTTAGATCAAGAAGAAAATGAATCCTTTTATGAAGACGACTTTGAGCGTCAACCCCCGGAGGATGTCGTTGCGTACAACGAGCTGAGATCCTGTGCCGATCTGGTTCGCATGTATAAAGAGGGGACCTTGGTTATCCAACCCGACTTCCAGAGAGACATCGTATGGGAACCAGCCGGCCAAACACGGTTCATCGATTCTCTGATCAAGCAACTACCCATCCCAAGCATGTGCTTCAGCCTGGATTATAAAAGCCAAAATTGGCAAGTAATCGACGGCCTGCAGCGCATGACTGCAATCATCAGATTCTTAACGGATAAGGATTGGAATCTGTCCAAGCTCGACGATATCGATCAGAAAATTTCCGGTGTAAAGGTCTCGGCATTCATGAACGGGGCCTCTGATTTGGATGTTTATTACAAGAGGGTCGAAGATTTAACCCTACCCATTACTGTAATACGTTGCAATCAATCGAAAAACTCTCACATGGAATATCTTTTCACAATATTCCACAGACTCAATTCCGGAGGAACCCGCCTCAATAACCAGGAAATACGCAACTGCATCTTCAGTGGCCCTTTCAATACGCTACTCAAGGAATTGAACGAGGATCAATCCTGGAGAAGTATCAATTTGCTCGAAGATAAGAAAATTAACCGATACAAGCATGTCGAAATGATACTGCGTTTTTTTGCGTTCCATGATGAAAAAGACCGATACAAGGGGGTTCTCTCGAAATTTCTCAACACCTATATGAAGGAGAATAGGAAACCACCTTCAGAAACGATCGAGGAAAAAAGGAAATTGTTTAAAAGGGTAGTGGAATTGATTTGGGAAGGAATCTTTGACCGGAAAGAAACCCGTGTGGGAAACTCAACCCTGGAGGCGCTCCTGTATGGCGTGGCAAAAAACATCGATGAGCTGGAATCCTCAGACAAACAACTCTTAAGGGAAAGGTTCGAGAAACTTCGTAAAAATCATTCGCTGTCCACTGACTATCTGAGTGGAGGAGTTGCCCGCAAGGAAAAAATCGATGCGCGCCTCGAAGCAGGTAGAAACATATTTCAGGGCTGAAGGATGATAACCAAGGATAATATCGGACAGAACGTCAGACAGCTGGCGAGGCTTTATGATGAAGCAAGAAAAGGGTCGAAAGAGGAACTTTACTATTCGAAGCTGGCGGTGTTGGAGTTATGTGGATGGATCGAAGAGTCGATGGATGACATAATCCTCAAATGTTGTAACAGAACGATCAAGAGGCCGGAAAATAGGAATTATATTCGAGGAATCGTAAAGAGAAACTATGCATTCGAATATCCAAGATTCAGGGAAATGCTTATAAGCGTCATTGGCTTATCCAATGTGGAAAAAGTGGAAAAACGATTGGACCCAATTAAACAGTCACAGCTTGAAGATATATTAAAAAACCTTAAAGGACCAAGAAATAATGCAGCGCATACCCATATCAAAGGAACGGCCATGTCCATAGATGCGCCATCGGTAACAATCAGAAACTTCACTATCGTATATGATGGCTTGAAAAACATCGAGACTACCCTTCATAAGATGGGTTTATAATTCAGCTGACAGATACCTTGTGGAAAAAAGGAACTCGGAATCCGATCCTTGCCCCTATCAGGTCGAACAATTCACAGAAGGCCATTTTTCAGCCTCTCTGGCAAAGGCATGACATGCGTATCCAGTACCGGCAGCTCGCGGATAACCTCAAACGCACACTGGCGCCGGTCTATCTGCTCTGCGGCGACGAGCCGCTCCAGCTCGGCGAGGCGGCCACCGAAGTGCGGACCGCCGCCCGCGCACGGGGATTCGAGGAGCGGGAGCGGCTGGAATACGAAACGGGATTCGACTGGGGCCACCTCGCGGCCACCGCCGACGCCCGTTCCCTCTTCTGCGCCCGCAAGCTCATCGAGCTGCGGCTCACCACGCCCCGCATCGGTCGCGAAGGCAGCGAGGCGGTACGCGCCTATTGCCGCAAGCCCGCGGCGGACAACCTCCTGCTGATCCTGGCCCCGGCACTGGAACGCAAGGAGCTCCAGGCCAAATGGGTCCAGGAGCTGGACCGGATCGGCTGCATACTCCAGGTACGGCAGATCGAGGGACGGCAGCTAGTCGCCTGGATCGAGCAGCGACTGCGGGCCCGGGGACTGCGCCCGGAACCCGGCGTGGCCGAGTTGCTGAGCGAGCGGGTCGAGGGCAACCTGCCGGCGGCGGCCCAGGAAGTGGAAAAGCTGTGGCTTCTGTACGGCGCGGGTGATCTGGACCGCGCGCGGCTTGCGAGCGCCATCGCCGACAGCGCCCGCTACGACCTGTTCGACCTCCCGGACGCGGCCCTGAGCGGGGACCGGGCCCGAGTCCACCGCATCCTCGTCACCCTGGCGGCGGAAGGGACCGCCCCCGCCCTGGTGCTCTGGGCCCTGGCCCGGGAGCTGCGCATGTTGGCGGCGGTCTCCCATGCCGCCCGACACGGCGGAACCGCCGCCGCCTTTCGGACCTACAACGTCTGGGAATCCCGGCAATCCCGCGTGCTGGCGGCCTTAAAACGACTCTCCACGGACCATCTGCGGGTCCTGCTGATCCGGTGCGCGACCGCCGACCGCACCATCAAGGGCCTGACCACCGGCGACCCCTGGCAAACACTGGCCACCATCGCCGACGACCTGGCGAACACCGGCTAGGATTCCTTGAGGGACCCGCATCTTTACAAATGAGTCAAGTTTTTGCACTGCACAAAAAGTTCACACCTCATGGGCTCCAGGCGAAGTCTCGTCTCGCCAGCTAATCGTACAGGATTCACAGGATGTTCAGGATGAACAGGAT
>JAIZWN010000260.1 GCA_020443945.1 Candidatus Thiosymbion ectosymbiont of Robbea hypermnestra
TGGTGGCTTGGTGTCTTTGTGTGATGTTCGACGTGACTCAGGTAGACACCTGATCACTTGAAAATTTACCACTACCCTTGTTTCCAATACCCGTGCGCCGCTGTACGCGCGCTTTTGTCGGCAGTGCGCCGGCGTCGGGTTTCGGCCGGGGAGGGCGTCCGGCGGTCGTCGTTCCGCATGGATTTCGGGGCCGCGGGATGCGACCGACCCGGTGGCGGCGGGGGCGGTGAATCCGGGCCGCCGGAACTTCGACTCGACGCCCACCGCGTAAATCTGTAGGTTATAGGCTATCCGTAGAACCGAGCCGGAGCAATCGCAACCATGAATATCCTTTTGCTGAGCATCCATGGCCTGATTCGGGGGAAGGAGCTCGAGCTGGGGCGCGACGCGGACACCGGGGGGCAGACCCTCTATGTGGTCGATCTCGCCCGCGCGTTGGCCGAGCGCGACGATGTGGACCGGGTCGACCTGGTCACGCGCCGGATCCCCGATCCCGCGGTAGCCGCCGACTATGCCGCGCCGGTGGAGCCCTTGTCCGGGAAGGCGCGCATTCTGCGCATCGATGCCGGTCCCGACGAATACCTCGCCAAGGAACAGCTTTGGGATCACCTCGACGGCTTCATGGACAACCTAGTCGCGGTCCTGAACGCCGAGGGCCGGATGCCGGACCTGGTGCACAGCCACTACGCGGATGCGGGCTACGTGGGAGTGCGCCTGTCGAACCTGCTCGGGGTGCCCCTGGTGCACACCGGACACTCCCTGGGGCGGGACAAACGCCAGCGCCTGCTGAGCGCGGGCCTGAGCGACGAGGCGATCGACGCGACCTACAACATGAACCGCCGCGTGGATGCCGAGGAAGAAGTACTCGCCGGCGCGGACCTGGTCATCGCCAGCACCAACAACGAGATCGGCGCCCAATACGGCCTCTACGACTACTACCAGCCCAAGCGCATGGCGGTCATCCCGCCGGGCACCGATCTCAGCCGCTTCTACCCGCCGACCCCGAAGGACCCGCCCATCGCCTGCGCGGACCAGGTCCGGCGTTTCCTGCAAGACCCCGACAAACCGCTGATCCTGGCCCTGTCCCGGGCGGATACCCGCAAGAACAACCAGACCCTGCTCGAGGCCTATGGAGAATCCAAGGCATTGCAGAAAATCGCCAACCTCCTGATCGTCGCCGGCAATCGGGACGACATCCGGGACCTGGACGAGGGCTCCCAGGCCGTACTCACCGATCTCCTGATCGGGATCGACGCCCACGACCTCTACGGACACATCGCCCTGCCGAAACACCTCCAGCAAGACCAGGTCGCGGAGCTCTATCGGCTGGCCGCCGCCAGCGACGGAGTCTTCGTCAACCCCGCCCTCACCGAACCCTTCGGCCTCACCCTCCTCGAGGCGGCCGCGAGCGGACTGCCGCTGGTGGCGACCGAAAACGGCGGGCCGGTAGACATCATCGGCAACTGCGACAACGGCATCCTGGTAGACCCCCTCGACAAAGCAGCCATCGCGGACGCCCTGCTACAGCTACTCAGCGACCCGGAACGCTACCGCCGCCTGCGCGACAATGGAATCGCCAAGGTCCGCGAGCACTACTCCTGGCAGGCCCACGCCGAACGCTATCTGGAACATACCAAGCCACTGCTGAAACACCACGCCCCCATCCCCCTGGCGCCGAACCGCGGCATACGCTATCGGGACCGGGCCCTGTTCACGGACATCGACCAAAGCCTGGTCGGGGACGCCGAAGGCGTGGGGCAATTCGTCGCCCGGATGGAAGAAAACCGCAAACGCACCACCTTCGGCATCATCACCGGCCGGCGCTTCGACTCCGCCCTGACGGAGCTCAAACAGCACGGCATCCCCAGTCCCGACGTCCTTATCGCCAGCCTCGGCACCGAAATCTACCACGCGCCCTGGCTCACCCTGGACACCTACTGGAAAGAACACATCGACTACCTGTGGCGACCCGCCACCGTGCATCGAGTCCTCTCCGGGTTTCCCGGCCTCGAGCTCCAGCCGAAAAGCGAGCAGACCCACTTCAAACTCTCCTACCACTACGACCCGGAGCAACCCCCCCGCCTGGAAGAAATCACCTCCCAGCTGCGCACCCAGGACGTAACCGCAAACCTCATCCGGTCCTTCGGCAAATTCCTCGACATCACCCCCTCCCGGGCCAGCAAAGGCCAGGCCCTGCGCTACATCGCCCAACGCTGGGGGATCCCGCTGGAACGGATCCTGGTCGCCGGCGGCTCCGGGGCGGACGAAGACATGATGCGCGGCAACACCCTCGCCGTAGTCGTCGCCAACCGCCATGGCGAAGAACTCTCCCAGCTCGAAGACCTGGAGCGCATCTACTTCGCGGACCAGCCCTACGCCCTCGGCATCCTCGAAGCCGCCGAACACTACGACTTCTTCGGCAGCTGCGGCCTGCCGGCCGCACCGAACCCCCAATAAGCAGTCACCAGGCCGACGTCCCACCCGCCCAGGCGCCGGTACCGCCGGCCTCCCACCAACGCCGTGCCCGCCCAGCTCGTGTTCTCTCGTTCCCACGCGCCGAGATTGTGAAAGTATTCAGTTTCCTCGGAAGTGGTGGGATGAAATCGCCATATTTCACGCTTAATTCCGTGCCATGTGGGAAAATAATGGTGTTGTTCTCTCGTTCCCACGCGCCGCGTGGGAATGCGGAAGCTCCGCGCCGCGGAGACTAAGGTCCGCTGTGCGGACCGCCTGGATGCCGCCGCCAGGTAGCCAGGTAGGAGGCAGGCAAAGCCAGCGCCCGGCAGGAGGAGTCCCTTCCGGCGGGCGGCTGACTCCACGGCCAGCCGGATGTTGAGCACGGCGCGCCATAGGTCGTCGGCTCGATTGCTGGTCAGAAGCGCGCGCCTTTGCCCAACCTACCCTACCCGGCGAGTTCTTCGCAGGGCCTCGTCCAGAAGCCCGAGGGTCGCCTCCAGACCCTGACGTGCCTCCAGCAGGGCTTGTGACAGGACCGGATCGACCTCCGCCAGCAGGCCGAAGGGCTCCTCGTTCTCGTCATCCCCGATCCCACCCGGCACCCCGATCGCATGCAGATCGGCGGACTTGAGCCGTTTGAGATGGATGCCGCGCGCCATGGCGTCGGGGAAGAAACCGGTAGATCGCGCGGGCGGTCGAGGGACCCGGAACCGGGAAGCGTTCGCGGAAGGCGGCGGGCAGGGATTGCCCGCCGGAGGGTAGCGCGCAAACCGCGCGTCAGGCGCCGGTGCGCTTGCGAATAGCCGCGACGACGGCCTCACTGGAGGTGGCGGTCACATCCAGCAAGAGCCCCTCCTTCTTATAGAAATCCACCAGGGGCGCGGTCTTCTCGTTGTAGACATCCAGCCGTTTGGAGATGGCCTCCTCGGTCTCGTCATCGCGCTGCACGACCTTGCCCCCGCATTTGTCGCATATGCCCTCTACCTTGGGCGGCGCCGACTTGACGTTATAGATAGCGCCGCAATCGACACAGGTGCGACGGGTCGTAAGGCGATCCAGGATCACGTCCCGCGGGACATCCAGGTTCACGGCCGCGTCCAATTTGATCCCCAGGTCCTTCAGCAGGTCCTTGAGCTGCTCCGCTTGGGGAATGGTGCGCGGGAAACCGTCGAGCAGGAATCCGGCCCGGCAGTCGTCTTCCTTCAGGCGCTCCTTCATGATGCCCATGATGAGCGCATCCGGAACCAGATCGCCGGCATCCATGAAGGCCTTTGCCTGCCTGCCGAGCTCGGTGCCATCCTTGACCGCCGCCCGCAGAATGTCGCCGGTGGAGATCTGCACCGAACCATCGACGGCGGTGAGCATCTTGGCTACGGTACCCTTGCCCGCGCCGGGGGCGCCTAAAAGGATCAACCTCATAATCTTCTCCTCGTAAATCGGTTTGTGAAATCTCGAAGGCCTGTCGCGGCGCGGATAGGTTTTTGTCGGCAACCGTACAGTAACTAAGTATTCTCGCTTTTTCCGACTTTTCCGACAACCGGAATCAAGGCCACAACATCCCTAGTACCCCATTTCACCTTATTTTTCGCTCTCAGCGCGGCGAGAAGTGGCCAGCCGCGAGGCGCGTGAGCGCAGG
>JAIZWN010000261.1 GCA_020443945.1 Candidatus Thiosymbion ectosymbiont of Robbea hypermnestra
ATCCCTGCCGGAATGACGGCCAACGGGCACCTTACCCATGACCCACGATCCCTTTGTGGCTTGGTGTCTTTGTGTGATGTTCGACGTGACTCAGGTAGACACCTTACTGGTCATGACCCCCACCAGATGCGATTCGATGCCGCGCCGTGCAAGTGCGTGCTGGATCACCGCCGCATCGTTGCGGGCGGTCAGTGGGGTCGGGAGGACGATCAGGATATCGTCCGCCTCCAGCTCGTCTTGGCTGAGATTTCCCCGGATGGCCGCCGCGATCCACTCGGCCTGTTCCAGCTCGCTGGGAAAGCAGATCGAGACAATTGCGTCAGTCGGTTTTAGGAACTTCGTAAAGTAAGAGGGATAGGACGTGGGCTTGCGTCCGATGGAGACCTTGGCTCCGGGTTCGAGTGTGCCATCGAGTATCTGATAGCCCATCTCCTCCCACAATAATGGATCGTCGAAATGTTGTACCAAACCGGGCTGACAATAGATCCCGAACCCGAGCGCGTGGGCAAGGGTCAGGGCCCAGGGGCTATTGCGATAACACACCGGGAGTATGATGTCTTCACGGGGTCTCCCGGGCGGGTTGTCGAGCTCGACCAGTGGATTACCTGCGTTATCCTTGCCGAACAGCTCCGCCGTGTCGGGCATGACCGATTCGGACAGGGTTTGCAGCTCGTCATAGGCCCAGACAATGCGCTTGGGCTCCTTCGTGAAGCGATAGACGAGCCGGAAGAACTCCGGCGGCAGATCCTGTGCCTCGTCGATGAGAACGGCGTCATAGATGGGCGGCCCGGACGTCAGGTTCGTCTGTTCCACGAGCTCACGGCAGATACCTTTGAAGGCATCGTCCATGCCGTAGCGCGACTTTCCATAGAGAAAATCTCGGGGTAGGACGTTCGCGTGGTCGGCAAGCTCCGTGTAGACACCGTCCTGTTTTTGTCCACCCCAGGCATGGAGGAGCCGTAACCGCTCCCAATTGGGCTCGTCATTCCTTAACGGAATCATGCCGGGGTCTTTTCCCACTTGGTTACGCCAGGGCCGATTCGCTGAAGTCGAAGCGCAGGTCCGGGGAGGGAGGTTGCAGGAAGTTGCCTTGGATGAGGTCGACGCCGGTTCCGAAGATGCGGGCGATGGTCTGGGGGTCTTGGATCTGGGCCAGGATGATTCGGGCCCCCGCCTGGTGGATGCGGGCGACGAGCTCCGTCAGATGCGCCGGGTCCGACCCGGTGACGGCCGACAGCGGGAGGCGCACCAGTGCGATGCCGAGGTCGCCGATCAGGTCCGGTATCCGCGGGTCCTCTTCGTGCACATGCAGGCAGGTCTTGATCGCTAAGCGTTGCAGTACCCGGAAACGGGTATCGGCCAGCTCCCGATTGGCGGCAAGCTCGTCGAGCCGAAATTGCAGAATCGGCGGCATTCGGATGAGGTCCCGAGCGGCGATCCGGTCCCGCAGCCAAGGCAGCCAATCCTCCGCGCGCAGGGTCTCCAGGGTCTGGGACAGGAGGAACCGCAGTCGCGGGTGGCCGGCCCGCTCTTGCGCGAGCCGATCCAGGGCATGCGCCATGACCCACCGGTCGATGGCCGGCAGCAATCCCCCACGCCGGGCGGCGGGCAGGAAGTCGGCCGCCGACAGGTACCCGCCGTCCGGCGTTTCGAGCCGCGGACTCGTCTCGTAGAACTCGTCGTTCTCTCCCCGCAGGGCCAGGATGGGTTGGTACACCAGCCGGAACCCCTTGGAGCGTAAGGCCGCCTCGACCCGCGTGGTCAACTGCTTGGCGCGCTCGGAATTCGAGTCGCCGGCCACCGACGGTTGCCGGCCCTCGACCCTGCCGTCTTCTTGCCCGCCCGTCTGGGGAGGGAGCCTCTCGGCGCGGGCGGCCGGGGGCCGGCTGCGAAAGCGGTGGATACCCCGACGAACGACCTCGATCAACCGCTCCGGGCGAACGGGCTTGGCGAGGAAGTCGTTGCCGCCTACCCGCAGGGTTTCCATCTGCTTACCCGTATTCAGCTCCGAGGAGAGGAAAACGACCGGGGTGTCGCAGACCTCTTCGTGCGTGCGAATCAGGGCCGTGAGCTCGATGCCGTCCACGCCGGGCATGTGCAGATCCATGAGCACCAGGTCCGGTCGGAAGGCCTCCAGGATTTCCAGGACGCGGCGGGGATCGCCGACGACGCGGGTCCGGATGCCCGCGTCCGCCAGGACCCGGGCCGCGAAGTTGGCCGCTACCGGTTGGTCGTCCACCACCAAGACCCGGTAATCGTCCGCGTCGCCGCCGAGCGCAAGCAGCCGGGCGGCCAGCTCGTCCGGGGCCACGGGGCGGACGAAGAAGGCATCCGCGCCCGCCCGCAGGGCCTGGAGCCGCGTCTCGATGGCGCCGGAATGGGCAAGGCAGACCAGACCGGGGCGGCTGCCGTGGCGCTGCTCGATCCGGCCCATCAGCCAGGCGATATCCTGGCCTTCGGGGAGGGTTTCGGTATCCAGGACCAGGGTGGTTTCCGAGGCCGCATCCAGCCCGGCCAGCAGGGCATCGACATCGGGAAACCCGAGGATCCGCCCGCCCGCCGTGGCGAGCCGTTTCGCTACCGCATCCCGCAGCTCGGCATCCCGGCTCAGGAACAGGATAGGTTGCGGCCCGCGTACCTGGGATCCCATAACCCTCTTTGTTTCCTCCATCGGCGTCTCGTACCCCCGCCCGGAACCTGCCGCACCTGAGAGGCATTACCAACCACCAAGGCATGAGGGATGATTGAACCACAGAGACGCCGAGAACGCAGGGGAAATCGCTGTCCATCCGGCTCCTACGGCTCCGGCGTGGGAGCAAATTCGGACGCTCCAGCGTTGCGGGATACATGCCGATGGAGCAGCCAAGGTTTCATGACACCCGAGTGCGGAAGCTAGTACCCCGTTTCACCCTATTTTTCACCCTCTTAAGCCCCCCAACCGCGCCAAGACGAGAGGAGAGCACCGAGCGAGAGAGCAACGCCACGCCTTGCCCTGGCGCGGTTGGGGGGCTCCCTTCGGACGCAACGAGAAGCGGCCATCTGCGTCGTTGCGCGAGCTTGAAATAGGGCT
>JAIZWN010000262.1 GCA_020443945.1 Candidatus Thiosymbion ectosymbiont of Robbea hypermnestra
TGACGGCCAACGGGCACCTTACCCATGACCCACGATCCCTTTGTGGCTTGGTGTCTTTGTGTGAGAATTGAGAACGCTCCTAGGCGAGTGGCGGCGGGGGTGTCAGGCTGCGCCCCCGGTCGCGCAGGTGTTGGGCCTCCCGGTCGAGCCGGGCGAGCAGCTCCGGCGTCGCCCGGTCGCATCCGGGGGCGCGTAGCGCCAGGCCCAGGGCATAGGGCAGATTGAGGGCGCGGTCGTCGCCCAGCCGCCGCAGGTAATCCTGCTCGTAATCGGGGGGAATGCGCAGGGACCAGTTGGCCGCGTTCACCGTGCCGGGGACGTTGTACTGCTCCTTCAGACCGAGCAGGTCGGCGAAGAAGACCAGGATGTTGCGGGCCGGACTTGTCAGCAGATCGGCGAACAGGGCGTGCACCAGGGCGCCGGAGTGGCCGGTGTGCCGGATCACCCACTGCTCCCGATTCCCGTGCGCCGGCACCAGCCGCTCGACCAGGTCCTCGGCGCGGTCCCGCGCGCTGCCGTCCCTCACCCACTGGGCGGCCAATTGCCAGATCGGCGGCGTGTCGTGATTGCCGAGCATGATCCAATCGGCGGGCTCGGCCCGCTCGCTGCGATACAGATCGGTGGGATCATGGGGGTCCACCTTCTGCAGGACCCGGAAGCGGCCGAGGCCGAAGCGGTCCAGCACCCGCGCCAGGGGCCGGGGCAGGGTGCTGAGCACCTCGCACGCCAGGTCGTGGCCGCGGCTCGAGGCGCCCTCGGGGCCGACCAGGCAGGAGAAGAGCTGGGCGTAGGCGTCTATCTGCTCCGGGGTCAGGGCCTTTACCCAATGGTCCGCATGTCGCGCCTCTGCGGCATCGATCTGCCGCGCCGTCACCTGAGCGAAGGCCCGCAGGGCCGGATGGTCCGGCAGATGCGGCGCGGAGAAGAGCCGCGCCCCCTGCTGCACGGCCACAAAGGGGTCCGCGAGATCGCTCCGGTACACCCAGGGGCAGACCCACCCATGGGGATGATCCACGCGCAGGCCGTCGTATTCGCCATAGAGCTTTTCCAGCCGGCGGCGAACGAAGCGGAGCACGGGGCCGGGGGCGCCGTCCGCGGTCCGGTACTGGGCGGGGTCCAGAACCGCGAAGCCCCAGGGTTGGCCCATGGGATTGGTCCGGCTGGGGGGAGCGCCCATCAGGTAATCGGTTAGAAACAATCCCTGGTGGGCCCAGACATCCTGCTCCGCCAGGCCGATTTGCAGATCGGCGTACAGCTTGATCCCGAGTGTTTGGCAGTACTCCCGCAGTCGCTGGTGCTGGCGGTGCAGGAGCAGCTGGCCGAAGGCGTAGCGGGTGACCGATTCGGCGTGGTCCCGCAAGAGCTCGGTTCTTCTCGCGGCACGGGCGGCTTGTGTCCCGGCGGCCGGATTGAACAGGTCGCGGTCCGGATGGGGTTCGCCGGTGGCGGTTCGCCAATGGCGCCAGCTCTGATCTCCATGGAGCCCGAGCAGGATCGAATAGAGGGCGTCCCGCTCCAGCCATTGCCCATGGGCGCGCCGGAAATCCGGCAGTTGCCTCGCCAGCTCCGGGTAGGCCGAGGGTTTCGCGCGGAATTTCCTATAGGAAGCGTCGAGGGCGCACGCCTGCACGGCATGGGCAAAGGCATAGTGGACCCGGTCTCGAGCCCGTGGGCATCCCGTGAGCAGGGCGTCGAGATCGTCCGCCGCCAGCAACCCTTCCCGGCGCAGGGGAGACAGGGCCAGACTCAAGGGGTTGCGCGAGAAAAGCGCGCCATTGTAGGGAGAGGGGTTGTGTGCGTCCGTAAGGCCCTGGGGGCCCAGCTGGACGCCGTTGAACCCGAGCCCGGCCGCCTGCGCCAGAAAATGCGCGGCGCCGTCGGCATAGGGCGTACCGCGTCCCGGATCCTCCGGGGGCAAGGCCGGGAAGCAGGCGTCGTGGATCTCCAGAAACAGCCGATCCACCCCGCAGGCCCGCAGACCGGGGACGACACAGCCCGCATACGCCTCGGAGCCGATCATGGGGCGCCGCCTGGCGTCCGAGGTCGCCGCCGGTGTCTTTCCGGCCTCGACGGTGGGTTGGTCACCTGCCGCATCACCGATTACTCATCGCCTCGGGCCGCGTCGGCAACGGGCCTGACCTCATCCCGCGCCAGCTTGGCGCGATTGGCGACATCTTCCGCCGGCAGGCGGCGCGCCGCCAGATAACGGTATTCCCAGTAGAGGGAATTCACATCATACCGGTCCCAATCGGCCTGGGTCCTGGCGTTCGCCGCGGCGACCCGGGCCTCCCAGTAGCCGGGTTGCTCGTATTCTTCCCCCAAGAGGTCGGGGCTCAACATGACATCCGTGGACAGGAGTCTCGAGAGTAGTGCCCCGATATTCCTCCGTCCGGTTTCATTGGCTCGCTGCATCAACCGGACCAGCCCCGGCAGCTGGAGTTTTGCATTGCCCTTCCAGAGTGCGTCGAACGCGGCATCGACGGCCGTGAAGTGCATGATTCCTCCGACATAACTGGAAGCGGCAATGACCGAAATCAAGGTCTCGGCGCTAGTGACATCTCTCCGTTCGCCAAGAAACCAAGCCAACGCTGCGATTGGTTGTGTAATAGAGGGCGTATAGGTATTGACCAGATCCGTCAGGATTGCCTGGATCATCGGTAATCTGATATCTCGGTCTTCATCGAGCCGATAGGCGCTCCGTATTTCTTTGAAAAGTTCAGCCATCCGGTCCCGTCCAAAGGGCGCGGCATCTCGATAAGGATAGGTCCGGGTTTCGACGGCCGAGTAAGCATCGGCGATATCCCCCGGAATCTTCGTGATGAGTGTAAAGCGCGGATCGGAAATATAGTCATAGGCTCGAAGAGCCGACGTGGAAACCATTATTTCGGTTGTCTCAAAGCCGGTCAGGAATGCGAGGGGTCCTCCCCGGTTATGCGCGACAACGGCATCATAGCGATCAGCATGACGTTCCAATCGAATGAGCTTGTCACGAAAATAATGATCCCAGAATTCTGCAGCACTGATCGTTGTCCTTCTCATTTTTCATCACCTCGCATTTTCAACTTGCCGTCATCATGGCTATTTTTTGCTTTTTCAGGAGGTGATGGATCAAAATCCACGACGGTATCCATATGATTGTTTACCGCGACCTGGCAAGGGGTTATGTATTCGGAATTACCACCGGCCTTCTTCTTCAATTCCTCCCCCAACTTGCTATCCGATGCAAGCTTTACCAAGAGCCTTTCTGTGGAACTACCCTTTGATTTTACATACTCACGCAACGCATCCAGGGTGTTCTCTTTATTTTTCGGGCTTAGGAAATCCATTTTTTTCGGCGTCAGCTCGACTCCGGCATTCTGATAAGCCTGATAAACGAAATCAGAGCAATATAGTTGCTTTGGGTCACGGTTCCATGGATTGAAGATATCGAATTTGTAATCTAAATCTTTGGTTTGTTCCATGGCCCAGTCGGCGGCCTTCTTGCCAAGCTTGTGGTTCTTGGGTCTTGCCACCTGCCCCTTGAATGTGTCGTGCTCACAAAAGAAATCATCAATCGATTCTTCCTTGACATCCCCTCCGGTGCGTTCCGGATAGGCATCGACCACAACCAACTTACCTTTGGCATTCTTGCTCACAATCCCGGCATGGCTGTAATCACAGCGGCCCGCTTTGCGAATAAGGTCCGAGTCCGCCCCGGGGGTACTGCGCAGTACGACGTCACCCTCCTGGACATGATTTTTCATGTCCTTACAGTCCGTGACCTTCTTCTTGTCAGGGGCGGCCGGGCATTGCTGGACCACGCTCGGGGCCTTGGCCGACGGCGGAGGCGTAGGTGCCGGCTGGGGTCTTCGTTTCGGCGGGGGCGCCTTCCTGGCAACCGCTTCCCCGTAGTTCTCGCGCCAGATCTGGCGATATTCCGCGGCCTCGGGCCCCAGATCAGGGGGGCGGCGTTCGAGCTCCGGGTATGTCTGCCATAACCGCTCGTCGGCAATGCGGGCGGCGGTGGGGTCGAGCGCCATAGTCAATGCCCGTTGCGGCGGCCGCTTCAGAGCGCGACCCCACTCGCTTCGACCCGACAACGCAGCAGCGCCATCTTCTCCCGGCCCGCGAGGTGCGTCAGCAAAAAGATATCCGCGGCCCAAGGCTCCGCGTAGAACGCCGGGCCGTACATGATCGCCAGATCCAGCGCCGTGGCTACGTCATTCTCGTTGACGATGTCGTACCTTCGGGCCTGGTCCCGGATGGCGCCGACGAACGCCAAAAGCGGCTCGTCCGGCGTGGCCGCGAGGTGATCGGGAAAGCGGGCGCGGGCGTAGCGGCAGAGCTTTCGGTCAGCGACCTCGATAGGCACCTGAAACAGCCTTTCCATCTGCTCGGCCCGAATATGCAGCATACCGTACTCCCGTGCTCCTGCGTACACGAAGGCAGATTGATGGACAGGCCAGCACCCCATTTCACCTTATTTTACACCCTCTTAAACCCCCAAACGCGCCAAGGAGCAGCACGCAGGAATCGCCTGAAGGGTGTAACCTCGCCTTGGCGCGTTTGGGGGGGCCCTGCGGGCACGACGAGGTGGCGGTCTTGCTTTACCAAGCCTTGATGTGGTTGTAGATCGAGAGGTAGTGGTGGGCCGGATGGTTCCAGGAGTAGTCGTAGACCATGCCGTTACAGAGCAGGCGCCGGAATTCCTTCGGGTACTCGTACCAGAGCCCGATGGCGCGGTCCATGGCCGATTCGATGGCGGAATAATCGGTGTTGTCGAAGACATAGCCATTGCGGTATTCGAGGGGCATCGCCGCGTGATCCCGGTCGAATACGGTATCGGCGAGACCGCCCACCGCCCGGACGATGGGGACGGTGCCGTAGCGCAACGCGATCAGCTGGGCGAGGCCGCAGGGCTCGAACAGGCTGGGTACGACCAGCATGTCCGCGCCGGCGTAGATGAGGTGGGCGAGCTGCTCGTTGAAACCGACCTCGATATGGATGTCCGGGTTGTCGTTGAGGTGGTGCTTGAGATGCCAGAAGTCGTTATTGACGCTCGAGTCCGGGCTCGAGCCCAGGAGCACGAACTGGGCGCCGCGCCGGAGGGCATAGAACATCGCGTGACGGACCAGATGCAGGCCCTTCTGATGGTCCAGGCGACCGACGTAGGCGATCAGGGGCTTGTAGTCCTTGCGCAGCATCAGGCGTTCCCGTAGCGCCTCCTTGTCGGCGTACTTGCCGTCGAGCTGCCAGACATCGTAATGGTGAGGCAGGAAGCGGTCGATCTCGGGATTCCACACCTCGTAGTCGACGCCGTTGAGTACGCCGCCGAATTTGCCCCCGTGGACGGCGAGGGTATGACCGAGCCCCTTCCCCTGGTCGGTGTAGCGGGCCTCCCAGGCATGTTTCGGGGAGACGGTGGTCACGAAACTGGAATAGACGATGCCGGCCTTCATCAGGTTGATGGCCTTGGGGTTGTGATCGTCGCCCAGGCGGTCACGATCGAAATAATAGTCCGGCCGATGCAGGCCGGTGCCGGTCAACACGGGCTCCCCGTGGACCCCCTGGTGCTGAAAGTTGTGGATGGTGTAGACGACGCGCTGATCGTGCATCCCCATGTGATGATAGATTTCCCACAAGAGGACCGGCACCAGGCCGGTTTGCCAGTCGTGACAGTGGATGATGGTCGGGCGCTTACCCGATTTGAGCAGAAACTCGATGGCGGCCTTGCTGAAGAAGGCGAACCGCAGGACATCGTCCCGCGATCCGTAGAAGGAGCCGCGATTGAAATAGTTCTCGGGCGAGTGGGGCTCGATAAAATAGCACCGCCGGCCATGGACCATGCCGAAAAAGACGGTGCAATGGACCTCGCCCCCGAACCAGGGGACCTGAAGGTCGTTGTACGCGGTATCCAGCCCCCAGATTTCGCCGTACCACAGGCAGTCGTATTTCGGGAGTATGATCTCGACATCGTTGCCGCGGACCTCGAGCTCGCGGCTCAGACCGAAAACGACATCGGCCAGCCCGCCCACTTTGGCTACGGGCGCCAGTTCGGAAGAGATATGAACGATATACATAGGGGTAGCCTTGGTGAGATTCCGAGTGGGCTGGGGGCGGTCGCAGGGCACCTCGAGAAAATCCAGGGTCCCCGGCGGGGCAAGGATGCCTCGCCCCGTCCGTGCGCCTGGGCGCATCGGGCAGCCTATTATGGTGACGCGACCTACCGCCGTCTACCCCCGAGGAGAAATGGGGGAAATGGGGGAAATGGGGTCAGGTCTTGATCCGTGACCCGTGAAGGCACACATCAAGACCTGACCCCATTTCCTCTTGCGGCCCCCGCTCACCGGAAGCCGCCAGGAAGAAGCGCTCGAGCGCGGCGGTTCTACTCTCCCTCTCCCACCGGGAGAGGGCCGGGGAGAGGGGGATCAAACAGGCGAGCGGGAATCATAA
>JAIZWN010000263.1 GCA_020443945.1 Candidatus Thiosymbion ectosymbiont of Robbea hypermnestra
CCAGCGTGGGAGCAATTCCAGACGCTCCAGCGTCCTGAAATCCTGGCCGCTGGAGCGGCCCGATTGCGTTCCTGCCCGCCGGAGCATGGGAACGAGAGAAAATCGGTTAATTAGGAACGCCCCCTAACAGGAGTCGATCGATGGGAAAAATCCGTAAGGCGGTATTTCCGGTGGCCGGATTGGGCACCCGGTTTCTTCCCGCGACCAAGGCCAGCCCCAAGGAGATGCTGCCGGTCGTCGATAAGCCGCTGATCCAGTATGCCGCCGAGGAGGCGGAGGACGCCGGCGTCGATCAGCTGGTCTTCATCACCGGGCGGAACAAACGCTCTATCGAGGACCACTTCGACAGGGCCTATGAGCTGGAGATGGAGCTCGAAGGCGCGGGCAGGCAACGACTGCTCGAGGCCGTCCGGACCATACTACCGTCCAGGATGAGCTGCATCTATCTACGCCAGACCAAGGCCCTGGGTCTAGGGCATGCCGTTCTGTGCGCGCGACCGGTCGTGGGAGAGGAACCCTTCGTCGTGCTGCTCGCCGACGACCTGATCCGCACGGACGGCCAAGGCGTGGTCGGGCAGATGACAGAGTGCTATGCACGCTATGGTTGCAGCATCTTAAGCGTCATGGAGATACCAAGAGACGAAACCGACAAATACGGGATCGTCGAAACACGTCCCGGTCCGGATGGGGAACTCCAGGTCCTCTCCATCGTGGAAAAACCGGCGCCGGAGGACGCCCCTTCCAATCTGGCGGTGGTGGGACGCTACTTACTGACATCCAAAATCTTCGACAAGCTGGAATGCACCCGGCCCGGCGCCGGTGGGGAGATCCAGCTGACCGATGCTATTGCCGCCCTGCTCGCGGACGAGCCCGTGATCGCCTACCCCTTCCGTGGCAAGCGTTACGATTGCGGCAGCAAACTGGGGTATTTGCAGGCGACGGTGGAACATGGTCTGGCGCACCCCGAGCTGGGAGCGGATTTTGCCGCCTATCTCAGACGGGAAATCACCTAGCACCCCGTTTCACCTTATTTTGCATCCTCTATCGATTTTGCTTTTCACGCTCTCGCGGCAACTTCCCTCTCAACCTCCTTTCCATGTTCACGGCTAGCCATCTTCAGGTCGTAACTGGTTTGCAGATTCATCCAGCTTTGGGCATCGGTGCCGAAATAGCGGGCCAACCGCAACGCGGTGTCCGGGGTGATGCCTCGCCGTTCGCGCAGGATGTCGCTTATGCGCGTGGCCGGAACGCGCAGCTTGAGCGCCAGCGCGTTGGCCGACAGCCCCAAGGGTCCCAGGTATTCCTCGCGCAGGATCTCGCCAGGGTGAATGGGGCGCATGTTATTCGTCATCATCGTCGTTGCCTCAGTATACGATTAGCATTATCTGATAGCGGAATTACTTGGGCATGAAGGGTTTGATTCCCGTCTATACGAAATGGTGGGCACATGCCTGATTCTCTCCGCGGCGCGGAGCTTCCACGTTTCCACGTAGCGAGATTGTGAAAGAATTCGGTGGCCTACCCGTAGGGCGCGTTCCTCGGCGATTGGCACCGCCGCCATCGCTGAGGTACCTTGGCGACTCAGTTCCTACACGGACTGTGATGCTTGAATCCGCGGATTCAAGCATCACAGATCACAAAACTACAACACCACCACTTGCGCGGATGATCGGCGAGGGCCTGGCAAAATTCTTCGTGTCTTGGTGGCTTGGTGTGAGAACGAACCTTGAACATCACACGGGATTCACCCACTACCCGAGAGCTTACGTCCTGTAACCGGCCTGTTCCCATGCTCTATCTCCGCGACCGGATTCATTCGGAGGTCAGCCAGCGCCATGTATCCACCGAACTGTGACCACTGCCTGCGGCCAGCCTTTACCGCCCGCATCGCCAAGGAGCTGCTGGAGCAACGCCGTCCCATCAACCTCATCGGCAAGCCGGGCCAGGGCCGGGGCCGGCTCCTGGAAGACCTGAGGCAGATCGACCCCGCGGCCAATCGTTGGCTATACGCGGACCTCAAGGCGCACCGCCACCGTTTCGCCGGCCTGCTCGCGACCCTCTGGGTCCAGACCGGCCTCGCCGGCGACCCGCCGTCCAATCTCGGGGACCTGGTGGACCGGCTTACCGATGACCAGCGGCGGGTTTGCCTGCTGCTGCACCACTTCGACGCTATTCTGGATAATACCGAGATCGGTGAAGACTTCGACGTGGCCTTCCTCGATGGCCTGAACGCCCTGAAGAACCGTGGCATCTCCCTCCTCTGCGTTACCGAACATGCCCATAGCCGCTATCTGATGATGGAAAAATCCGGTGAGCGGCGGGTCTCCACCCTGATGCTGGAGCCCGAACACCTCGGGTTCCTCTCCCAGACCGAGATCCGATCAGAAATCCGCCGCTGCCTGCCCGGCCTGGATGATCGGGAAATCGATCGGCTTGCCGCTCGGTTGCTTGGGCACCCGCAACCGCTGCCCTTTCTGCGCTTCGTGCGGGGGAGAATCGAGAATGGCGATGCCGACGGACAAGCATTCGACGAGCGACTACGCCGATGGGAAAAGACATTCCAGGATCACCACCGTGGCCTTACCACCGCCGATGCCGCCAGGCTGCCCAATTGGCTAATCGGCTGGTGCCGTACCTTGAAATGCAATCGCATCAAGCCTTTCCTGTCGAGACTCGTCAGGCGATTCCTTTTCTCGGATTCCAGTTGATGCGGTTCGTTTCACTTGCCCCGCATCCTACGGGCTCGGCGCGTGGGAACGAGAGGAATCCTACCCGCTGGAGTGAGTCCAGAGGTGGCAAGGCATACGCTACCCCATTAAACAGGTTGCTCCAGTCATCAAGGAAGAGGCTGAAGAGATCATTGTAATCACCGTCTATACGTTTCCGTGCATCCGGCGGGGAGCCCCGGCCCAAATGACTCTGGGGGGTGATCGGGGCCTTGGACCAATGGACAGGCACGCTTCGCTTTGCCCATCGCCACCATCACGGCGATCCAGCGCCTGGGTGAGCTGCTGGTGATGCCCCCAGACCTGAAGGCCAAACAATGGGTCGCCCTGGCCGGCCTCGACCCACGTAGCCATCAATCCGGCTCCAGCGTCAATCACAAGCCACGGTTGACTAAGGCCGGTAACCGTCACCTACGGGCGGCCCTCTACCTGCCGGCGCTGAGCGCCGTGCGCCATAATCCGCACGTGCGCGGTGACTACCGTCACCTGATCGAGAACCGGGGCCTGACCAA
>JAIZWN010000264.1 GCA_020443945.1 Candidatus Thiosymbion ectosymbiont of Robbea hypermnestra
GGTCGTTTCCCTTTCACCCTTGTCTCTCTTGGTGGCTTGGTGTCTTTGTGTGATGTTCGACGTGACTCAGGTAGACAGCTTATCACTTGAAAACTTACCACTACCGGCGGTCTCTTGGGGAAGGGCTCGAAACGGAGCACTCGCTGGGAAAAGGGTTGAGAAGAAAAGAAGGGCCCGATCAGCGCAGAGGAGCGGCTCCGATTGCGCGGCTCCAACCCTTTCGTTTCCGGGTCTTTCGTAGTTTACTTAGCCGATCATCCCTTCCCCCGGAGACTTTGGATGCAGCGCCTGATCCAAGACGCCGACCGTTTGCCGCACGCCCTCTACCGCGCCGAGCAGGTGCGCGCGCTCGACCGGGCCGCCATCGAGGAGCACGGCATCCCCGGGGCCGAGCTCATGGAGCGCGCGGGTCGCGCCGCCTACCGGCTGCTGCGGCAACGCTGGCCGCGGGCGCGGGACCTCACCCTGATCTGCGGCGTCGGCAACAACGGCGGCGACGGCTATGTGGTCGCCCGCCATGCCCGTAACGAGGGCCTGGCGGTGCGGGTCCTGCAGCTCGGGGACCCGCAACGGCTGCGCGGGGACGCCCTTACGATGGCGACGCGACTCCGGGAGGCGGGGGGTCGCCTCGAACCCTTCCAGGGTCTGCCCGAAGCCACGGACCTGATCGTAGACGCCATCCTGGGCACCGGGCTGGAGCGGGAGGTGACCGGCGACTGGGCGCGGGCGATCGACGCCATCAATACCCACCCGGCCCCGGTGCTCGCCATCGATATCCCCTCCGGTCTGCACGCGGATCTGGGGCGGGTCCTGGGCACGGCGGTGCGGTCCCAGGCCACCATCAGCTTCATCGGGCTCAAGCAGGGCCTCTTCACCGGCGCCGGCCCCGATTGCTGCGGGCAGGTCCGCTTCGACGCCCTCCAGGTCCCGGCCACCGTCTATGCCCGCCAGCTCCTTTCCGCCGGCCGGCTCGACTGGGCCAAGCTCCGGGATCGCCTCCCGCCCCGCCCGCGTTCCGCCAACAAGGGCAGCTTCGGGCATGTGCTGGTAGTCGGCGGGGCGCCGGGATACGCGGGCGCGGCGCGGCTGGCGGGCGAAGGCGCCCTGCGCGCCGGCGCCGGCCTGGTGACCATCGCCACCCATCCCGAGCACGCCCCCTACCTCAACCTGACCCGACCCGAGCTCATGTGCCGAGGGGTTGCCGGGCCAGAGCAGCTGGAGCCCCTGCTCGCCAGGGCCCAGATCATCGCCGTGGGTCCCGGTCTCGGCCAAGACACCTGGGGCGAGGGCCTACTGGATCGGGTCCTGGCGACCCGGCTCCCCCTGGTGGTGGACGCGGACGCGCTCAACCTCCTGGCCGCCGCCCCCGTATTCCGGGACAACTGGATCCTCACCCCCCATCCGGGAGAGGCCGCCCGGCTGCTCGGGACCGAGCCGAGCGCCATCCAGGCGGATCGCTTCGAGAGCATCCGCCGCCTGCGGGACCGCTTCGGCGGCGTGGTCGTCCTGAAGGGCGCCGGGACCCTGATCCTGGGCGATTCCCACCGGCCGACCGGCGTCTGCGACGGCGGCAATCCGGGAATGGCCACTGCGGGAACCGGCGATGTACTCACCGGCCTGATCGCCGCCCTGCTCGCCCAGGGCCTGGACCCGGAGGACGCCGCCCGCGCCGGCGTCTGCCTGCATGCCGCGGCCGGCGACGCGGCCGCCGCCGATGGCGAGCGCGGGCTCCTGGCGGGCGATCTGCTGGCCCAAATCCGCCCCTTCGCCAATCCCGACGCACCCGCGCGTAATGAACGCAAACCTTGACCACAACCAAAGACTTTCCAACCGGTGACCAGTTACCGGTAGCGAACCAATCATCCAGCCGTCATTCCGGCAATCCCTGCCGGAATGACGGCTGGCACTTCACCGTCGTTCCGGGTGGGACCCCGGAACCGGCCGTCGTCCGGGGATGGCAAGTCGGTTTATCCTGTCGGCTCCACACCCACAATATCGGTCGAAATTCAGGTGCTGGCCGCCAACCGCGAGCACATGATAAGGACCGGCAATACCCATCAAAATTAGGTAGTAGTATGCTGTCGCTCGATTGTGTTGTGAGGTTGGAGAGGACCCGATGACGAGAAGCCGGTACAGATTCTGGATGATCCTTTTGGTGGTCATCGCCTTGGTGGTGGGTATCGGTGGGTTCGCGCACATGTTTTTTCTGGGCCTCGGGTTGGATACCCATAAGGACCCCCGCGAACGCTATGTGGCCGGTCTCGAGGCCCGAAAGCAGGCGGTTGCCGAACGTCTGAAGCAGGCCCCGGCCAAGGAACACCGGGTCCTGGCGCTCGATAAGGCGGAGATCGCGCGTCGATTGGCGGATCCCCGGGCCGGCTATCGGACCCACGACAAGGAGCTGGAGGAACGTATTGCCCGGCTGGAGGCGGTCCACGGTCAGGTCCTAGAGCGGCTTCTGGAGCAGGCCCGTGACGCCCTGGACCGGGGCGATCAGGGGGAGGCGGATCGGCTCCTGGTCCGGTTCGAGGAGCAGGCCACCCGCGCCCTGGCCGAGGCGATCTATCAGCGCAGCCGCATCGCACGGGATGAGATCCGCTATCGGGATGCCTATGGGCATGCCCGGCGGGCCGCCTGGTTTGCCCCGGATAACGGCCGCTATCTCACGGAGGCGGGGGAGCTGGCGCGGCTTCTCGGCGACTATGGCGTTGCCGGGAACTATCTGGAGCAGGTCTTAACCGACGATCTCGAGACCTACGGCGAGGAGCATCCCGAGGTGGCGCGGGATTACAGTAATCTGGGGGCGGTCTGGCAGGCGCGCAGGGAGTACGACAAGGCCATCGGCTATTTCGAGCAGGCTTTGGCCGGGAATCTCAGGGCCTACGGCGAGGAGCACCCCGAGGTAGCGCGGAACCGAAGCGACCTGGGCTCGGCCTGGCTGGCGCTCGGGAAGCACGAGAAGGCCATCGGCTACTATGAGCAAGCCCTGGCCGGGAACCTCAAGACCCATGGCGAGGATCACCCCGAGGTGGCGCGGAACCGCGGCGATCTGGGCTCGGCCTGGCAGGCGCATGGGGAGTACGAGAAGGCCGTCGGCTACTATGAGCAAGCCTTGGCCGGCCGGCTCAAGACCTCCGGCGAGAGGCATCCCGAGGTAGCCACCATCCGTAACGGCCTGGGGATGGCCTGGCGGGCGCGCGGGGAGTACGACAAGGCCATCGGCTATTTCGAGCAGGCATTGGCCGGTACGCTCGAGACCTACGGCGAGAGGCATCCCGAGGTGGCGAGCATCCGCAATGATCTGGGAATGGCCTGGCAGAAGCTCGAGGAGTACCCAAAGGCCATCGGTTACTACGAGCAGGCATTGGCCGGTACGCTCGAAACCTCCGGCGAGGAGGCTCCCGAGCTCGCGACCATCCGCAACAGCCTGGGGGTGGCCTGGCAGAAGCTCGGGGAGTACGACAAGGCCATCGGCTATTTCGAGCAGGCCTTGGCCGGGGACCTTGCGACCTACGGCGAGAGTCATCCCAGGGTGGCGACGCGCCGCAACAACCTGGGCTCGGCTTGGCTGGGACTAGGGGAGCGCGCAAAGGCTATCGGCTATTTCGAGCAGGCATTGGCCGGGGATCTCGCGACCTACGGCGAGGATCACCCCAAGGTAGCCCTGCGCCGCAATAACCTGGGCTCGGCCTGGCTGGAGCTCGGGGAGTACGGGAAGGCCATCGGCTATTTCGAGCAGGCCCTGGCCAGCGATCTTGTGACCTACGGCGAGGAGCATCCCAGGGTGGCGGCGCGGCGCCACAATCTGGGCGCGGCCTGGAAGGCGCTCGGGGAGTACGAGAAGGCCATCGGCTACTATGAGCGGGCCCTGGACGGCGGTCTCGGGGCCTATGGCGAGAATCACCCCGAGGTGGCGACCATCCGCAACAGCCTGGGGGTGGCCTGGCAGAATCTGGGGGGATACCAGGAGGCCATCGACTATTTCGAGCAGGCCCTGGCCGGGGACCTTGCGACCTACGGCGAGGACCACCCCAGGATAGCGATCCGCCGCAACAACCTGGGCTCGGCCTGGCTGGGACTCGGGGAGCACCAAAAGGCCATCGGTTACTTCGAGCAGGCCCTGGCCGGGGACCTTGCGACCTACGGCGAGGATCACCCCATGGTCGCGACCCGTTGCAGCAATCTGGGAATGGCCTGGCAGGTGTCCGGGGAGCACCAAAAGGCCATCGACTACTTCGAGCGGGCCCTGAGGATCTTTGAGGACAAACAGGGTGCGGGGCATCCGAACACCCAGGTCGTCCGCATGAATCTGGCCGCCGCGCGGACGGCGCGGGCCGAAGCCGAGGCCGAGGCCATAACCGAGCAACCGGACGATCAATCGGCGGCGGACGAATAGTCGCCCGTTCCTCGAACCACTCAAGGGGACCTTGGATTTTTGGTAGTGTTCTAACTTTGTTGTTTCCGGGATTCAGTAGACTTGTACCTGTTGATAACCGACTGATTTTCAAGCTATTTTGAAGTTCCACAGGCCGGCTGAGAGGAGAAAGAG
>JAIZWN010000265.1 GCA_020443945.1 Candidatus Thiosymbion ectosymbiont of Robbea hypermnestra
GGTCGTTTCCCTTTCACCCTTGTCTCTCTTGGTGGCTTGGTGTCTTTGTGTGATGTTCGACGTGACTCAGGTAGACATCTGATCACTGTTGTCTGCGGCGGCGAGTTCTCGCCGCCGCCATACCAGGTAGACGGCCGGAATCACGAACAGAGACAGGAGGGGGGCGGTAATCATGCCGCCCACCATGGGGGCGGCGATGCGGCGCATGACCTCGGAGCCGGTGCCCTGACCGAGCATGATAGGGAGCAGCCCGGCGATGATGACGGCCACGGTCATGGCCTTGGGCCGCACGCGCATGACCGCGCCTTCCATGATGGCCGCCTCGAGGTCGGCGGGATGGTTCAATCGGCCCGCGTCGCGGAATCCCCGCAGGGCATTGTCCAGGTAGACCAGCATCACGACGCCGAACTCCGCCGCTACCCCGGCCAGGGCGATGAAGCCTACCGCCACTGCCACCGACAGGTTGTAGTCCAGGAGATAGACGAACCAGAAGCCGCCGACCAGGGCGAAGGGCAGGGAGAGCATGACCAGCAGGGCCTCCCCGGCGCGGCGGAAGGTGAGGTAGAGCAGGCCGAAAATGATGACCAGGGTGAAGGGGACCACTTGGGTGAGCCGCTCCTGGGCCCGCAGCATGTACTCGTACTGGCCGGACCAGGTGATGGAGTAGCCGGGGGGCAGCCGTACCCGGTCACGGACCACCGCCTGGGCCCGGCGGACATAGGTGCCCACGTCTACCCCCCGGATGTCCACGAAGGTCCAGCCGTTCAGGCGCGCGTTCTCGCTCTTGAGCATGGGCGCCCCGTCGGCGACCCGCACTTCGGCGACCTGGCCCAGGGGGATCTGGGCGCCGGTGGGGGTGACCAGGGGCAGTTCCCGCAGCTTGACCGGATCGTTGCGTCGCTCCCTGGGAAAACGCAGGTTGACCGGGTAGCGTTCCCGCCCCTCGACCGTCTGGGTAATATTGATGCCCCCCACGGCGGCGGCGACCACTTGGTTGATGTCCTCGATGTTGAGCCCGACCCGGGCGGCCGCGATCCGGTCGGGGTGGATCTCCAGATAACGCCCTCCCGCGACCCGTTCCGAGAAGGCGGAGGCGGTTCCCGGCACCCCGAGCACTACCCGTTCGATCTCCTTACCGATCCGTTCGATCTCCTTGAGGTCCGGCCCCGCGACCTTGATGCCCACGGGGGTCTTGATGCCGGTGGCGAGCATATCGATGCGGGTCTTGATGGGCATCACCCAGGCGTTGGTGACGCCGGGGAAAGCGACGGTCCGATCCAGCTCGGCGATCAGCCGGTCGATGGTCATGCCCGGCCGCCACTCGGATTCGGGCTCGAGCTGGATCAGGGTCTCGATCATGGTCAGGGGCGCCGGGTCCGTGGCCGTATCGGCCCGGCCGATCTTGCCGAAGACCCGCGCCACCTCCGGCACGCTCGCGATCAGCCGGTCGGTCTGCTGCAGGAGCTCACGGGCCTTGCCGATGGAGAGGCCCGGCAGGGTGGTGGGCATGTACATGAGATCGCCTTCGTAGAGCTCGGGCATGAACTCCGAGCCCAGGCCCGAGGCCAGGTCTTCCAGCACGGGAATGCCGCGGGTCGCTTCCTCCCAACGCCGCGTCAGCCCCGTCTGCCAGCCCTCGATGGCGGCGATGGCGCGCCGGTGGGGACCTTCCGGCGCTACCCGCCCGACTGCCTGGAAGGGCCACTTCAGCGGTTCCAGACCGCCGCCGATGCCATGGATCGGGAGCAGCAGGCTGAACAGAATCACCACGGACAGCAGGATGGTGGTCCGTGGCGCCGCCAGTACGCCCCGCAGCAGCGGGCGGTAGATCCGGATCAGCACGCGGTTCAGGGGATTGGCCGCTTCCGCGGGGATGCGGCCGCGGATGAAGTAACCCATGAGCACCGGCACCAGAGTCACCGCCAGCCCGGCCGCGGCGGCCATGGCATAGGTCTTGGTGTAGGCCAGAGGCGCGAACAGCCGTCCCTCCTGGGCCTCGAGCGCGAACACCGGCAGAAAGCTCAGGGTAATGATGAGCAGGGAGAAGAAGAGGGCCGGTCCCACCTCGGAAGACGCCTCGGCGATCACCTGCCAGCGCTCCTTCCCCCGCGGCGCCCGCTCCCGGGACTGGTGGAAGTGCTCCAGGTGCTTGTGGGCGTTCTCGATCATGACGATGGCCGCATCCACCATGGCCCCGATGGCGATGGCGATGCCGCCCAGGGACATGATGTTGGCGTTGATGCCCTGGTAGTGCATGACGATGAAGGCCGCCAGCACCCCCAGCGGCAGGGTGACGACGGCCACCAGGGCGGAGCGCAGATGGAACAGAAAGATCAGGCACACCAGGGCCACCACCGTGAACTCCTCGAGCAGCTTCTCCTGCAGATTGGCTACGGCGCGCAGGATCAGCTCCGAGCGGTCGTAGGTCTCCCGAATCTCCACCCCCGTCGGCAGGCCCGGCCTGAGCTCATCCAGCTTTCGTTTCACCGCGGCGATGGTGCGCAGGGCATTCTCCCCGTACCGCATGACCACGATGCCGCCGGTGATCTCCCCCTCCCCGTCCAGGTCCGCCACCACCCGCCGCATCTCGGGGCCGATCCGGACCCTTGCCAGGTCCCGCAACAGGATCGGCGTTCCCCGGTCGTCCACGGCGATGGGGATGACGCGGATATCCTCCAGGCCGCGGAGATAACCGCGGGTGCGGATCATGTACTCGGCCTCCGCCAGCTCCACCACCGAGCCGCCGACCTCCTGGTTGGCGGCGCGGACGGCGGCGGTCAGCCGCGACAGCGGAATCCCGTAGGCGCGCAGCTTCTCCGGGTCCGCGACGATCTGGTACTGGCGCACCATGCCGCCGACGGTAGCGACCTCCGCCACGCCGGGGACGGTTTGCAGCTCCAGCTTGAGAAACCAATCCTGCAGGCTGCGCAGCTGGGCCAGGTCATGCCGGCCGGTGGGATCCACCAGGGCATAGCTGTAGACCCAGCCCACGCCGGTGGCGTCCGGTCCCAGCCGCGGCCGGACCCCGGTGGGCAGGTCCTGGGCCGCCTGATTCAGATACTCCAGAACCCTCGAGCGCGCCCAGTAGAGATCCGTGCCGTCCTCGAAGAGGACATACACATAGGAATCCCCGAAGAAGGAATAGCCCCGTACCGTCCGGGCCCCCGGCACCGCCAGCATGGTGGTGGTAATGGGGTAGGTGACCTGCTCCTCCACTACCCGCGGGGATTGCCCCGGAAAGCCGGTGCGGATGATGACCTGCACATCCGACAGATCCGGGATGGCGTCCAGCGGTGTCTGCCGGACGGAGACCAGGCCCCAGGCAGTCAGCAGCAGGGTGCCGAGCAGAACCAGAAAACGGTTACGGATCGACCAGCGGATGACCGCTTCCATCCTTTATGCCTCGATCACGGGTAGTGGCCGGTGGTCGGTAACCGGTGGTCAGTGGTCACCAGCCACTGGCCGCCGATCAGTCGCCGCCGGTACGATGTGAGGACCGGCTGTGGCGAGCGAAGTGAGGTGCGGGTATCTTGTCCGCCCCGGGATGGGGGTCATGCCGGGATCTCTACCGGCAGGCGCCGGGCGCCCCAGGCGTCGGGCGCGGCCTCGAAGCGGCCGGCGCAGGCGGCGCAGCGGCCTGCCGGCGTCAGCCCCCAGACCCCGAGCCGGTAGCGATCGCGCTCGATGAGGAGCGCCCCGCACCCATGGCACCAGGTGCTATCCCCCTCGGGGTCCCGGACATTGCCGGTGTAGGCATAGCGTATTCCGGCGCGCCGGGCGATTGCCCGCGCCCGGGTCAGGGTCGCGGGCGGCGTGGGCGGCCGATCCCGCAGCTTCCAGTCGGGATGGAAGGCGGTAAAGTGGAGCGGGGTGTCGGGGCCCAGATGTTCCAGGATCCAGGCGCACAGGCGTTCCAGCTCGGCGTCGGAATCATTGTGGCCCGGAATGAGCAGGGTCGTGAGCTCGAGCCAGACCTGGGTTTCCCGCTTGAGGTACAGTAGGGTCTCCAACACCGGGGCCAGGTGGCCGCCGCAGAGACGGTGGTAGAATTCGTCGGTGAACGCCTTCAGATCCACATTGGCCGCGTCCATGACGGAGAAGAGCTCCCGCCGCGCCTCTGGATTGATGTAGCCCGCGGTCACCGCCAGGTTGCGGATGCCCGATTCCCGGCAGGCCAGGGCCGTGTCCCGCGCGTATTCGAGGAAGACGACCGGATCATTGTAGGTGTAGGCGACGCTACGGCACCCCAGCGCGCGGGCTTGGCGGGCGATAGCCGCGGGTGCGGCGTTCGCGGCCAGGGTGTGGAGCTCCCGTGACTTGCTGAGGTCCCAGTTCTGGCAGAATTTGCAGGCGAGGTTGCAACCGGCCGTGCCGAAGGACAGGACCGGGGTGCCGGGCAGGAAGTGGTTGAGCGGCTTTTTCTCGATGGGGTCTACGCAGAAGCCGCTGGAGCGCCCGTAGCTGGTGAGCAGGATCTGGTCGTCCTCGCACACGCGCACGAAGCATAATCCCGGTTGGCCCGATTTGAGCTTGCAGGCCCGGGGGCAGACATCGCACTGGATACGACCGTCCTCCAGTCGATGCCAGTAGCGTGTCGGATAGTGACCCGGTTGGATATTTATTACGGACCTCACGGAGTGACCCAGATCCGATCGAATTGCTTACCTGACAAGGTGCGTAAGATCTGGAAATCGCGGCGGTCGGTTGTCAGAATCCGGTTGGTTCGTTCGACCCCCGATAGCCAGATCATGCAGGCGTCAGCCAAGTCGATCTTCTGATCCGCATATTTCTCCAGGATGCCGGAGAGCACGGGTAGATCCGGAGTCTCGATGTGACGCAGGCGCATGGCGCCGCGGCGAACCCATTCCAACAGGGCCGACTTACCGCGTGCATCGAGGAAAAAACAGGTTTCGACAATGGTAGGCCAAACGGTTACCAGGTTGGCGCCGTGGGGATGCAGCTTATCCGCCAAGAGCTTTTTCGCGCTTGCGTGCAGCGGATCGGTACCATCGAACAGCGCGACCAGGAAGCCCGTATCAACGAGAACGGTATTTCTCATGCAGCCGTTCCCGAATCCGGCGACGCAAAGGATCCACGGGCGGTTCCGCCGCCCCCCCTTTGTCGAACAAATCCACCCCCAGCTCGTATGCATTCGGCGAGGGCTCCAGACCCGCCAACCAATCGGTAAGACTGCGTTTGACCGCCTCGCTTCTGTTGTAACCATACCGACGACAGGCCGTATTCAGACGCCGTTCCAGGTCTTCGTCCAAACGTACTGACAACATATCACGTATCTCCCGGAAAACCGTATGACCGTATTACAGCACCCGAAGCGGATAGTTGTCAACAACCTCGAGGCCCTGCCGATAAGGCGCCTTGAAGAACTCAAGATGCCCGTGCGGGGCATCCTTGCCCCGCCATCTTTCAAGTACGTCAGTACTTGAAAGATGAGCGAGTTTCATCAAACATTATCGGAAATTTGGGATGATGTTTGCGCCTTGAGTGAAGAATATGGGCTGGTTCGAATAGATCGAGATCGGAGCGAGGGAATAGCATGATGACCGATACCAGAGCGGCGATGGTGGCCGGAACCTTCTATCCGGCGGATGCACAGGAGCTGCGGCGGGACGTGCTTGCCTATCTCGCCGCCGCCGGGGACGACGGCGCCGAGGCGCCGAAGGCCATGGTCGCGCCCCATGCCGGCTATCTCTACTCGGGACCTATTGCCGGTAGTGCCTATGCGCGGCTTGCTCCGCGGGCCGGGGAGACCACGCGGGTGGTCCTGCTGGGCCCTTCCCATCGGGTCCCCTTCACCGGCCTGGCCTACAGCGCCGCCACGGCCTTTCTGACCCCGCTGGGCGCCGTTGCCGTGGATCGGGAGGCGTTCGAGGCGGTTCGGGATCTGCCGCAGGTGCGGTGCTACGAGGCGCCGTTCGAGGGCGAACACAGCCTGGAGGTGCAGCTGCCCTTCCTTCAGCTTTCCCTGGAGGATTTCCGCATCGTCCCCTTCCTGGTGGGGGATGCCGATAGCGAATCGGTAGCCCAGGTCCTCGCGCGGTTGTGGGGGGGCCGGGAGACGCTGATCGTGGTCAGCTCGGATCTCAGTCATTACCTGGACTACGCCAGTGCCAAGGCCATGGACGCCGAGACCAGCCGGGCCATCGAGACCCTGCGCCCAGAGGCCGTCACCTATTCCCGAGCCTGCGGCCGGGCGCCCCTGAACGGCCTGCTGCAAGAGGCGAAGCGCCGGGGCCTCAAGGCCCGGACCCTGGACCTGCGCAATTCCGGCGATACGGCGGGACCCCGCGAACAGGTGGTTGGTTATGGTGCCTATGTCTTCCTCTGATCCCGTTGCCTTCGATCCGGCGCAACGGCGCCAGCTCCTGACGCTGGCCCGGCAATCGATCGCGCATGGGTTGGACCAGGGCGGCCCGCTCCCGGTCGTCCCGGCCGAGTACCCCCCCGCGCTCAGGGCGCAACGGGCGGCCTTCGTGACCCTACAGCTTGGGGGGGGCCTGCGCGGGTGCATCGGCCACCTGGAGGCCATCCAACCCCTGGTGCTGGACGTGGCGGAGAACGCCTTCGCCGCCGCCTTCCGCGATCCCAGGTTTCCCCCCCTGACCCGCCCGGAGCTGGCCCGGCTTACCATCGAGATCTCGGTGTTGACGCCATCGCAACCCCTTGCCTGTACCTCCGAGGAGGAACTGCTGCGGTTACTCGAGCCGGGCCGGGACGGCCTGATCCTGGAGGACGGGGCCGCCCGCGGGACCTTCCTGCCCACGGTTTGGGAGAGCCTGCCCGATCCGCGCGATTTCCTGCGTCACCTCAAGCAAAAGGCCGGTCTGCCCCCGGACCACTGGTCGGAGCGGGTCCGGGTCGAGCGTTATCGAACCGAATCCTTCTCCGAATAGGGATCGGACCTTGAATGCCATCCCGCTCCCTGGTCTCTTCCTGTTCCTGCTGTTTCTGATCCTGTTTTCGGGCTTTTTCTCGGGCTCCGAAACGGCGCTCATGACCCTCAACCGTTACCGCCTCCGCCACCGGGCGGAGCAGGGCCACAAGGGCGCCCTGCTGGCGCGGGCGTTGCTGGCGCGTCCGGACCGTCTGATCGGCCTGATCCTGCTCGGCAACAACTTCGTCAATATCCTCGCCTCGGCGTTGGCGACCATCATCGCCCTGCGCCTCGGCGGCGAGGGGGCGATCGCCGTGGCCACGGGCCTGTTGACCCTGGTCATCCTCATCTTCGCCGAGGTCCTGCCCAAAACCCTGGCCGCCACGTACCCCGAACGCCTCGCCTATCCCGCCGCGTTCCTCTATACCCCGCTCCTGAAGCTCCTCTATCCCCTCGTGCGGTCCGTCAACTGGGTGACCAACGGGATACTGCACGCCCTCGGCGCGGGGCAGAGGGGCGAGCAGGACAATGCCCTGTCGCGGGAGGAGCTGCGCACCCTGCTCAGCGAGGCCGGGGCCATGATCCCGCAACGCAGCCAGACCATGCTGCTGGCGATTCTGGACCTGGGCAAGGTCACGGTGGAAGACATCATGATTCCACGCAACGAGGTGGACGGAATCGATATCCGGGACCCCGAGGAAGAGATCATCGACCGGATCAAGAACGCCGCCTACACGCGCCTGCCCCTGTTCGACGGCGATATCGACAACGTCATCGGCATCATCCATGTGCGTGACGCCCTGCACACGGTGCTCGACCGGGGGCTCGATAAAGAGTACCTGCGCGAGATCGGCCGCCGGCCCTACTTCGTCCCCGAAGGCACGCCGCTCTACCAGCAGCTGCTGAATTTCCAGCGGGAAAAGGAGCCGGTCGGACTCGTGGTGGACGAGTATGGCGACGTGCTGGGGTTGACTACCCTGACCGACCTGCTCGAAGAGATTGTAGGGGAATTCGCCTCGGACCCGGCGCAGACCATCGCGGAAATCCACCAAAGCGAGGACGGGAGCCTCTTGATCGACTGTGGGATCAGCGTGCGCGAGCTGAACCGCGCCTTACGCTGGAAGCTGCCCACCGGCGGCCCCAAGACCCTGAACGGCCTGATCATCGAGCACATGGAGGCCATCCCCGAGCCGGGGACCAGCCTCAAGCTCGGCGGTTACGCAATCGAGATCATCCACACGGCCGAAAGCGCGGTCAAAACGGTAAAGTACGCCCGTGCTTGAGCCGACCAACCCTGGAGCAGTGGTGTCTTAGATTTGTGGTTTCCGGGATTCAGTGTATATACCCAAAGACAACAAAGTGACGGCACCACCGCTGACAGGTCGAGCCATTCTGCGTGGTTCGTGCGGTCTTCCAATCGTACAGGATTA
>JAIZWN010000266.1 GCA_020443945.1 Candidatus Thiosymbion ectosymbiont of Robbea hypermnestra
ATCCTGTCCTATTAGCAGATTGCGACGCGCGTGCCGACAAAACCGTAACCTGTTTTGCTTTGGTTGTTTCCGGGATTTGGCGTATATACCCAGGGACAACAAAATTACAACACCACCTGTGGATTCACAACCGGGGATAACAAGATTACAAGGTCACCATCCAGGAGGGGAGACGCCTTTACCCGTTCCTTACGGGCAGTGGGATCGGGCCTGCGCACGGGCTGGTTGATCCTGGGCATCCTGCTGCTGCTGATCGTCCTGAGCGAGGCGGGGCTGCGCCTGGCGCTGACGGCCAGGGATTGGCTCCTGGATCGGCCGCTGACCGAGCACCAGGTCGCCGAAGACAAGATCGATCGCTGGGCGCGGGCCGATGCCTATCGGAGCGCCGCATGGGTCCGTGATTATTACCGGGAGCTCCAGGCGGCCCGGCCGTTCGTCTGGCATCCCTATATCTATTGGCGGCGTCCCCCCTACCAGGGCCGCTACATCCGGGTGGATCGGAAGGGCCGGCGGGCGACCTGGAATCCGCCGCTACGGGCTCCTGCCGCCGGCCCGCCGCCGGTGCGTCTGTTCACCTTCGGCGCCTCCACCATGTGGGGCTCCGGCGCGCGGGACGACCACACCATCGCCTCATCTCTGGGCAGGCTGCTCTACGCGCGGGGGTATCGCGTCCGGGTGACGAATTACGGCGAAAGCGCCTATGTGAGTACCCAGTCGGCCATTGCCCTGCTGCGCGCCATCCACCAGGGCGAGCGCCCGGATATCGCGCTCTTTTACAACGGCGATAATGATGTCATTACGTCCACTGTGTATGGCGTAGCAGGTATTCCCTACGAACAGGAAAACCGGCGCGCGGAATTCGCTCTGTGCGACCGCCCACGAGGGCTGTTGGAGTCCGTTGGTCGACAGCTCCCGGTCGAGTATCTCTGGGGGATCGGCCGCCTGGCGGCCAAGTTGCGGAGCGGTTTTCGGCCGCCAC
>JAIZWN010000267.1 GCA_020443945.1 Candidatus Thiosymbion ectosymbiont of Robbea hypermnestra
CCGATGCGGGCGAATCCCGACCCGGCGGACAAGCGGATACGGCGACATCGCAACCGGATGCGGTCACGCCGAAACCGGCGGCCAGTCCGCCGGCGCCGTCCGGCCCCTCCGCCGACCCCGATGCGGGCGAATCCCGACCCGGCGGACAAGTGGATACGGCGGTATCGCAACCGGATGCGGTCACGCCGAAACCGGCGGCCAGTCCGCCAGCGCCATCCGGCCCCCCCGCCGACCCCGATGCGGGCGAATCCCGACCCGGCGGACAAGCGGATACGGCGACATCGCAACCGGATGCGGTCACGCCGAAACCG
>JAIZWN010000268.1 GCA_020443945.1 Candidatus Thiosymbion ectosymbiont of Robbea hypermnestra
CGGTTTCGGCGTGACCGCATCCGGTTGCGATGTCGCCGTATCCGCTTGTCCGCCGGGTCGGGATTCGCCCGCATCGGAATTGGCGGGGGGCTCGGATGGCGCCGGCGGACTGGCCGCCGGTTTCGGCGTGACCGCATCCGGTTGCGATGCCGCCGTATCCGCTTGTCCGCCGGGTCGGGATTCGCCCGTATCGGGGTCGGCGGAGGGGCCGGATGGCGCTGCCTCGCCGTTATCGCTACGGGCCGCTACCTTTTTCCTGCTATTGCCACCGCGGCGGCGGCGCGTGCGTGGCTTGGGGCCGCTTTGGTCCTTCTCCCCTTCCGGGGCGGGCTCGCCATTGCCTGCTTCCGGGGAGCCGACGGTTGCCTCTCCGGTGGGTTCCGCCAGCTCGGCCGTTGCCCCGTCCGGGCGGGGCCGGGGGCCGGGAGGCTGGGCGTCGGACACGGCAGTCGGGTCCGATACCGAGGCCGGTTCCGCCGCCGATGTCGGCTCGGGCCGGGAGGGTGAAGCCCGCTCCCGGGTCGGTGGGGTAGCCGCGTCCGTAGCCTCCGGGGTCTCCGGCCGCCGCTCGCTTTCCCGCCCGGCATCGGTGGCGGCCGCGGCGGGTGTCGGTTCGGGTCTTTCCTTGACCGGCGGCGGCTTGCGGGTCCGTTGCTGGTTCCGATCGGTGGATTCACGCGCCTTCTCGCTCGCCGTCTCGTCGGTCGGGCCGGTCTGGGCGCGCTGTCCTCCCTGACGGCGGCTGTCATCCCGGCGTCCCTCGCCGCCTCCCCCTCCTCCCCCTCTGCGGCCACGTCCGCGACCACCGCGGCGTGAGCCGCGTTCCCCGCTCCTGGGACGGTCCGTTGCGTCCGCCGTATTCTTGTCGGTCGCGCCGCGTCCGCTTTCGCCTTCCGTCGTTTCCTGGGTGGCGGGCGTCGCCGGGGTTTTGCCCGGCCGGTTCGGACTCCGTTCGGATCGGGCATTGGACCGCCCGGCCTCGACCGCGGACTCTTTGCGCTGCCGCGATTGCCCGCCGCGCCGGTCTCGGGACGCCCCTTCGGGTTTCTGTTCAGGGGTCTTGGCTTCCGGCGCGGACGTTTCTTCGCCGCTACCGCGGTGGGCGACCAGGTTGGTCCAGAATCGCTTCAGAAGGCCCTGGGCCGATCTCGTATCCTCCCGGTTTTGCGTCGGCACGGGCGCGGCGGGGGCCAGCTGCTTGACCGCGGGCTCCTCCGACCGGCCGTCGGCCTCGGTCCGGCGCGCGGAGCCGGAGGACTCGGCCTCCGGGGCGATCGCCAGCTCGTAGCTGGCCTGTTCCTTGGTAATTTTTCCCATGTCCTGGGTACGGATGCGCTCGATCCGGTAATCGGGCGTCTCCATGAAGCGGTCGGGCAACAGGATGATCTCGATGCCCTGTCGCTGCTCGATTTCGAGGATGGCGCGGCGCTTCTCGTTGAGCAGAAAGGTGGCTACCTCCACCGGCAGCTGGGCCAGGATACGCACCGTGTTTTCCTTCATCGTCTCTTCTTCGACGATCCGCAGGATAGACAAGGCCAGTGACTCCACGCCGCGAATGGTGCCCCGACCGCGGCAGCGCGGGCATACGAGCTGGCTCGATTCGCCGAGCGACGGGCGCAGGCGTTGCCGCGACATCTCCAGCAGGCCGAAACGGGAGATGCGGCCCAGCTGGACCCGGGCGCGGTCCTGTTTGAGGGCCTCGCGCAGCCGATTTTCCACCTCGCGCTGGTTGCGCATGGGGGTCATGTCGATGAAGTCGATGACGAACAGACCGCCGAGATCACGCAACCTCAGCTGGCGCGCGAGCTCGTCCGCCGCCTCCAGATTGGTGTTCAGGGCCGTCTCCTCGATATCCGCGCCCTTGGTGGCCCGCGCGGAGTTGATGTCGATGGAGGTCAGGGCCTCGGAGTGGTCGATGACGATGGAGCCGCCGGAAGGCAGCTGGACCCCGCGCTGGAAGGCGGATTCGATCTGGCTCTCGATCTGGTAGCGGGTAAACAGGGGGACCTCGTCCTCATAGAGACGCAGCTTCTTGAGGTTGTGGGGCATCACCTGACGGATGAACTGGTCCGCCCTCTCGTGCATCCGAGGGTCATCGACCAGAATCTCGCCGATATCGGTGCGCAGGTGGTCACGGATCGAGCGGATGATGACGTCGCTTTCCTGGTAGATCAGAAAAGGCGGCCCACGCTCCGCCGCCGATTGCTCGATGGCGTTCCAGAGCTGGAGGAGGTAATCGAGATCCCATTGCAGCTCTTCTACATTCTTGCCGACGCCGGCGGTGCGCACGATCAGCCCCATGCCTTCCGGGATCTCGAGGCGGCTCATGACATCGCGCAACTCCGCGCGGTCCTGGCCCTCGATGCGGCGGGATACCCCACCGACCCGCGGGTTGTTCGGCATCAGCACCAGGTAGCGGCCGGCCAGGGAGATGAAGGTGGTCAGGGCCGCCCCCTTGTTCCCGCGTTCCTCCTTGTCCACCTGGACCACGACCTCCTGGCCGTTGCGCAACGCATCCTTGATGCTGATGCGGCTGCCGGGCGTGACGGCCTCCGGGTCGAAGTAGTTGCGGGCGACCTCCTTTACGGGCAGAAAACCGTGGCGTTCGCTGCCGTAATCGACGAAGGCGGCCTCCAGGCTGGGCTCGATGCGGGCGATGGCGCCTTTATAGATGTTGGCCTTTTTTTGCTCCCGGCCCGGTGCCTCGATGTCGAGATTGAAAAGCTTCTGGCCGTCGACGATCGCTACCCGCAACTCCTCCGGCTGAGTCGCGTTGATCAGCATTCTCTTCATGTAATCTTAAATCCCGTGTAGAAGGCATGCGTCCGGGCGACGGACTGCCGGGGCGTCGGCGGCATACTCGGAGGCGGCGTATCCCCGTCACACCGGGAGCTCCCGCCGCGATGCACACGCCGCGCGTGTCCACCGGCGGCAAAGCGCCCCCTCGTGCCCTGCTCTTAAGACACGGGGGATGCACCTCGCTTGCCGCAAGACCCATGAGCGACGGGTGGAGTGATCCCCCGCCTCGGGCCGCGCCGGCCCCGGATCGTGCCGGGGCGCACACCTTTGTTCCGTTGCGGCCGCCACCAGTGTGCGACCGTGCAAATCGGTCCCCGCGCATTCGGGGTACCCTTAAAAACCTGGGGTTTGCCGTCGATGAGGGCGCGCTCGATACGCTGCTTCGACCCGTGCGCCAGGCCCGATCCGGCTTGGCGTAGAATCCATGGTCGTTCGCGCAAGACCGGAAACGCACGGCCAATCCGCTGTCGATCAGGAGGGTAAAGTAGCGGGCAGTCCGGGACTGTGCCCAAACACAAAAGCGCGGCGGGAAGGGGCTCGGCGAATGCCTTGTCGCCCATCGCCATCACCACGGCAAACAACACAAGCTCTCAATAGTATCAGCGAGTAACCATCGCTTCAATTTCAGTCGGTGGTGTTCTGACTTTGTTGTTGTCGGGTAGGGAATACCTTAGGGGGCGTTCTCAATTCTCACACAAAGACACCAAGCCACAAAGGGATCGTGGGTCATGGGTAAGGCGCCCGTTG
>JAIZWN010000269.1 GCA_020443945.1 Candidatus Thiosymbion ectosymbiont of Robbea hypermnestra
GCGGTGACCCACCGACACATGTATGGGTTTGCTGCATTTGATTTTCGGGGGATTCGGTTAATTGAGAACGCCCCCTAAGCCTCCTGGTGGCGGCTGACCGTGCCGAACAGGGTCTCCAGATCCCGGACCTCCGGCTCCAGGCCGTACAGATCCCAACCGGCCGCACCCACCGCGCGGGCCACTAGAGGCGCGGCGCCCGTCGGGTCGGGGGTATCCAGGGCATAGCGGTAGCGACCATCCGGGACCCCTATAGGCTCCACGGCGGTCACCGGCTCCAGCGCCATCAGCTCGGGAGTCGCCTGCGCCGGGTCCTGTTCCAGGGTCACCAGCAGACGTTGCGGGTGACTCAGGTCGTCGAGCCGTGAGTCCAGGGCCAGACGGCCGGCGCCCATGATGAGCACCCGGTCGCACACTGCCTCCACCTCCTGCAGGATATGGGTCGAGAGGATCAGGGTCGCGTCCTCCGCCAGCTCCCGGATCAGGGTCCGCATCTGCTGGATCTGGGAAGGGTCCAGGCCGTTGGTGGGCTCGTCCAGGATCAGAACCCGCGGTCGATGCAGAATGGCCTGGGCCACCCCGACCCGCTGGCGGTAGCCGCGGGAGAGGGTAGCGATCACCTGGTCCGCCTTGGGCGCCAGATCCGCGCGCTCGATGGCCGCGCGGATGGCGGCGGGTTGCTCGGGGGGCGACAGACCCTGGAGGGTCGCCTGATACTCCAGAAAATCGATCACCGTCATCTCCGGATACAGAGGGCAATTCTCCGGCAGATAACCGATGCGCCGCTGGACCGCGCGCCTTTGCGCGCGAAGCTCCAGCCCCTCGATGTGGATCTCCCCGGCATCCGGCTCCAGATAACCGGTCAGCATCTTCATGACGGTGGTCTTGCCGGCCCCGTTGTGACCCAGAAGACCTACGACCTCCGAGCGGCCGATGTCGAAGGAGACATCATCCACCGCCCTCAGATCGCCATAACTGCGGGTGAGTCGTCGAACCTCGATCATGCAAAAATCCTTATATCCTGTTTGGATTACTACCGATGCGGGGGTGGAAAAACGCCTGGAAAGACACCGCCCCCCCCCGGAAAAGTTCCAAGGCTGGGATTTTACCCAAAGGTTGTTTGCCAACCCAAGACCCCAGGGGGCGTTCTCAATTCTCACACAAAGACACCAAGCCACAAAGGGATCGTGGGTCATGGGTAAGGCGCCCGCTGGCCGTCATTCCGGCAGGGATTGCCGGAACCCAGGTGCCAGGGACGGCAAGTCACAGGAACCTGTGAGGTCCAACTTGTGCACCCTCTGCGCAGAGGCCCGGAACCAC
>JAIZWN010000270.1 GCA_020443945.1 Candidatus Thiosymbion ectosymbiont of Robbea hypermnestra
AATACCTCCCCCAAATGCCGGACGAGGCTCAACGGACCGATCTGTTCGTCGCCATTGAGCGCGCCACCCGCTGGGTCTACGTGGAAATCCTCAAGGACAAGTCGGCCCGCTCGGCCAGCGGCTTTCTCAAACGACTGATCGCCAAAGCCCCGTTCACCATCATCAAGCTCCTCACCGATAACGGTAAGGAGTTTACCGACCGCTTCTGCGCCACCGGTGAACGCCATCCCACCGGTCACCACGCCTGTGATCGGGTCTGTGCCAAACACGCCATCGAACACCGCCTCATCAAACCCCGACGGCCCCAAACCAACAGGATGGTCGAACGCTTCAATGGCCGCATCGCCGACGTGCTGCGCACCCACCGTTTCGATTCCTCCACTTCCCTGAAA
>JAIZWN010000271.1 GCA_020443945.1 Candidatus Thiosymbion ectosymbiont of Robbea hypermnestra
GACCCAGCGGGTGGCGCGCTCAATGGCGACGAACAGATCGGTCCGTTGAGCCTCGTCCGGCATTTGGGGGAGGTATTTGACATCGACGTGGACAACGCCCGGATCGTAGGCTTTGAAGGGCTGGTGTTTGGGTTTGTTGGCCTCCTCTGTAGGTCGTAAGGTGTTGAGGTTAGAAACCCCATGACGACGTAGACAGCGGTCCAGGCCGGAGCGGGAGACGTCGGGGTGGAGGCACTCACGGGTTACCGCCAACAGATCATCGAGTGGCAGCAGCAACGTCTTGCGCAGTTCCACCACGACGACCTCTTGGGCCGGGGTGAGGGTGATCTGCAGGCGGTGCGGGGGGTGTGAGCCATCCGCAACGCCATCACGGCGCTGCCAACGGCGGACCGTATCCTCGCTGATGCCTAACGCATCGGCGAGTTGCGTGACGGACTGGTGGGACGCCTGAAGGTAACGGCGGATCCTGGGGGTGGTGGTGGCATTCGCGTGCAGATGAATGTTCATGGCGCGGCCTCCGTCAGCGCGTCGGCTACCAGTAACGCCAAAACCGCCCGGCCACGCAACAATGACCCAAGTTTAGTCCCTATGCAATCATCCGGGACCCAATACCTGCCGACGATCAGGGGTTTGCCGATCGATTGGCACGGGGTCGAGACACCGAGTTCCTGAAACGCAGCATTCTGAAGTTGATATGAACGACACGAACCAGACACAAAAAAGCAATCGCCCAACTGGCGGGCAAGACACCGACGAGTGGAGCATTGAGCGATTCGAGTGCTGGCTACGGGTCGGAGTCGAATCCTACGTTCTGGAGGGAGCGGGCGCGGCCGCCTTTCCGGCGGCGGCCCATCGGATCCTGACCGCCGGCTCCCTATCCCAGGGATTACGGGAGTTTGCCGCCGGCCTGAACGCGGTGCGCCGGGACAATCTCAAACAGGCCCTTGCCCAGGTGTTGTCTTCCCTGGAGCCCCAAGAGCGATTCGTCTCCGTCGCGGAGCAGCTCTTGGCCGTTGCCGTGGCCATCTCGGCCTATCCGGTACTCAAGGTGCTCGCGCGCAAGATCGGAGGCGGTTTTTTCGGACAACCGGATGCCGAGGGCCGGGACAGCCTGTTCGCGATGACCCTGTACAGCGTGGCGCGCCTGGCCACACCCGGACATCGGGACGCGGAGCATTGTCTCAACGAATTGATCAAGAGCGAAAATTTCCGGCCGGCCCACGCAAGCACGGTATTGCTCGCACTCTGCCAGGTGGACCCCCAAGGATTGGTCAGGCATCTCTCCAAATCCGGCCTCCGTGAAAGGCTGGCCGAGCAGTTCGCAATCTATGATCCCGATGGCTCGGTCTGCCACAAAGTAGCCCAGGATGTGCTTGCCATCGTCGGTCTCGACGATCTCAAAGACGCCCTGTATGGACTCGACGTACTCGATCCCTCCGCCTGTGGTGTCCACCCTGACGACTGGCTGGTCGAATTTCTGGTCTTTGCGCCGGACACCCCTTTAAAGGTCGCAGAGTCCGACGGCGAAATGAAGCTGTGTAGTCGCACAACACCGACTTGATTCGTTTGTGAAAGCCCCGGATCAGGCTAAGGGAGGTGTTCGTTGTCAATGGTGCGCTTGCGATATGCAGTGAGATCGTCTTCGTCGATCTCTTCCGGCGAGACCAGGTGGTAATGTTTTTCCGATGCAATCACAACGCCGTCTTTGCCGTCCTCGAACTCGAACAGGACAATCAATTGATCCTGCATGAACTGAGCGGCAATCGGTCTGCAGATCAACTTCGGAAACTTGTGTTTTCACATCGCCCAGGTTTTTCGGCAACCCGATGCCCAATTCCTTGGCTATTTGCTCAATATCGGTTCTGTCGAACCGGACTTCCCGTGAGCCCTGTTCATATCCCGACAGGAATATCTTCTCTATGATCTTGGTGTATCTGTTTGCTTCCGTCACCCGCTTGGTCCCCGCGCGAAATCGTTATTTCCCAGGCCATCGCAGCCGGACGACTTCTTCTCTGAGCCGTTCTTTTGTCGCCGTAGCCAGCCGTGTGCGAAAGAGATCGATAGCATCGACCTCATATCCCAGCGACTCGGCAATGTCCGCCAACAGTTGGCCGGTTCGAATCATCACCTGTAAATAGGATGCCTGGTCGCCGACGACATAAGCCAGTTGTGCTCTTAATCTCGGTCAGCTCTGAGGTGCCGGGTGGGAGTCGCCGCTGGCGGCGGGGTCGGTTTTGCGGCCGCGGCGACGGCGGCGTTTTTTGGCGCCCGCGCCGTCGGTTTTTTTGCCTTCGGCCTTGTGTTGTTTGCCCTCGGCCGGTTTGGGCCCCGATTTGTGTTTGCCCCCGTGGCCGCGACCATGGCCGCGGCGCTTGTCCTCGGGACGCCGCCGGCGCGGCGTGCGCACGAATTGCGTCGGGTCGATCTCGGCCAGCAGGTCCGGGGTCACGGGCTCGATGGCGATCCTGGCGCCGATGAAGGTCTCGATGTCCGGCAGGCAGAAGGCGTAGGTCTCGCACACGAAGCTGATGGCCTCGCCGGCGGCCCCGGCGCGGGCGGTGCGACCGATGCGGTGGACATAGTCTTCGGCGTCTTCGGGCAGATCGTAGTTGATGACGTGGGTCACGTCCGGGATGTGCAGGCCGCGGGCGGCGACGTCCGTGGCTACCAGGATCGGCAGCTCGCCGGCCTGGAACTGTTCGAGCAGCCGCAGGCGTTTTTTCTGGGGCACGTCGCCGGAGAGCACCGCCGCGTGCAGGCCGTGGCCCTCCAGATAGCCCCAGATGGCCTCGGTCGCCCGCTTGGTGTTGGCGAAGACCATGACGCGGGAGGGCCCCAGGCCGCGCAGCAGGCCGACGAGCAGGGGGATTTTCTCGTCGTTGGCGACCATGAAGCAGTGCTGGGAGACCCGGTCGGCGGTTACCTGGTCCGGCTGGATCTTGACCGGCTGCGGGTGGTTCATGTGCTCGTAGGCGAGCTCGGTGACCCGGTAGGACAGGGTGGCCGAGAACAGCATGCCCAGCCGCCTGGTGGGCGGGGGCATGCGACGTAGCAGATAGCGGATGTCCCGGATGAAGCCGAGGTCGAACATCCGGTCCGCCTCGTCGATGACGGCCACCTCCACCGCCCGCAGATCGAAGATGCGTTGCCTATAATAATCGATGAGCCGTCCGGGGGTGCCGATCAGGATGTCCACCCCGGCATTCAGGGTGTCGCGTTGTTCCTGGTAGCCGGTGCCGCCGTAGACCAGGCCCAGGCGAAATCCCGTGTGCTGGTTGAGGAGCACCGTATCCGTGTGGATCTGCACCGCGAGCTCCCGGGTCGGGGCGACGATCAGCACCCGCGGTTGGTTGGCGCGGCGCTGGGGGGACGGCTCATGGGTGACCAGCCGTTGCAGGGCGGTAACCAGAAAGGCGGCGGTCTTGCCGGTTCCCGTCTGGGCCTGGCCGGCCACATCCCGCCCGGCCAATGTGATCGGGAGGGCCTCCGCCTGGATGGGTGTGCAATGGGTGAAGCCGGCGTCCTCAAGTCCCCGGAGAATCCGGGGATCCAGGTCGAAGGTATCGAAGCGGGTATCGGTCAGGTGGGTCTGGGTCATGAATGTCGATTGGAAATCCGGTTGGTTCGTCCCTATCCGGTGACGAGGGTGTTGCTTTTTGCGACACCCTCGTGACGGGGGTTGCATATTTTCGGATTCTTGGCTCAAAATAGCATCTTAGCCGAAGGGCGCACGCCGACGCCAATTCCCCATCGCTCCCCATCCCAGTGCCGCATGCCGCTACGGACCGGCCCCTGTCCCTTTAGAGAAGCAAACCAACGGGAGATTATCTCTGTGAGTGAACCCATCGTCCATGTAACGGATGACTCTTTCGAGCAGGACGTTTTACAATCATCCGAGCCAGTACTCGTGGATTATTGGGCCGACTGGTGCGGTCCCTGTAAGATGATCGCCCCGGTACTGGATGAGATCGCCGCCGAGTATAATGGGCGGATCCGGGTCGCCAAATTCAATATCGACGATAACCCGGACACGCCCCGGCGCTATGGAATCCGCGGCATTCCGACGCTGATGCTGTTCAAGGAAGGCGTAGTAGAGGCCACCAAGGTCGGCGCCGTCTCCAAGTCACAGCTCACCGCCTTCATCGACAGCAATCTGTGATCCGGGTGGGAAGAGACCCCGGACCAGGACGGATCATGCGCGGGTCGTCCGCCGAAACGCCGGCCCGGACAGCCTTTCCCGCGACATACCCGGCACGGATGGATTTTTCGTCACGCCGACATCCCTTGCACCCGATAGCGGCGTTGCGTCCTGTTCTGCGGGCGTGATCGGAACGTCTCGCTTTCCACGAAGTCCTTAACTACCTTGCGTCATCTCGATTTTCCGTTCAAGGCATCTTCCGGTCAGGAAGGGGCTCCGGGCCGTTCCGGGGTCTCCGTGCCCTGCCGAAGAGGTTGCCCCCCATTGCCGGAACGCCGGAGCGGGCGTTTCCTGTTCCGAAATACGGCTCTCGCGTCCATTCGTGGTGCTTGTTTCCAGTAGTTGCGCGCAGCCGTACCAGGCAGACCAATTCAAGAGAACCCGAAAAACGCCCTCCCGGGGATTTTTCGACCCGCGAAGCCCAAAAGGCCCCTTCCACTTGCTGATCCCCTATTCGATTCACCCGACCAGCGTCGAACACAAGACCTGCCCCATCCGGGCATCCTGGAACCTATCAGGCGCCCTGGCAAGGGCCTGTCAACCGCAAGCAGCACTATGAATCTAACCGAACTGAAGAAAATGCCGGTGTCCGACCTGGTGGCGCTGGCCCAAAGCATCAATCTCGAGGGCATGGGCAGATCCCGCAAGCAGGATCTCATCTTCGCCATCCTCAAGGCCAAGGCAAAAAAGGGCGAGGACATCCATGGAGACGGCGTGCTCGAGATCCTGCAGGACGGCTTCGGCTTCCTGCGCTCCGCCGACGCCTCGTACCTTGCCGGCCCGGACGATATCTATGTCTCGCCGAGCCAGATCCGCCGCTTCGGCCTGCGCACCGGCGACACCATTTCCGGGAAAATACGACCGCCCAAGGACGGCGAGCGCTACTTCGCGTTGCTCAAGGTCGGCGACATCAACTTCGATCGGCCGGAAAACGCCAAGCACAAGATCCTGTTCGAGAACTTCACGCCCCTGTTCGCGAACCACCGGCTGCAGCTGGAGATCGGCAACGGCAGCACCGAGGACATCACCGCCCGCACCATCGACCTGTGCGCCCCCATCGGCAAGGGACAGCGCGGCCTCATCGTCTCCCCGCCCAAGGCCGGCAAGACCATGATGCTGCAGAACATCGCCCAGTCCATCGCCTACAACCAGCCGGAGTGCTTCCTCATCGTGCTGCTCATCGACGAACGCCCGGAGGAAGTCACCGAAATGGCGCGTTCGGTACGCGGCGAGGTCATCTCCTCCACCTTCGACGAGCCCGCCACGCGCCACGTCCAGGTAGCCGAGATGGTCATCGAAAAGGCCAAACGCTTGGTGGAACACAAAAAAGACGTCATCATACTGCTCGACTCCATCACCCGGCTGGCCCGTGCCTACAACACGGTCGTGCCCTCCTCGGGCAAGGTCCTCACCGGCGGCGTGGACGCCAATGCCCTGCAACGCCCCAAACGCTTCTTCGGCGCCGCGAGAAACGTAGAGGAAGGGGGCTCCCTCACCATCATCGCCACCACCCTGGTGGAAACCGGCTCGCGCATGGACGACGTCATCTACGAAGAATTCAAAGGCACCGGCAACATGGAGATCCACCTCGACCGACGCATCGCCGAGAAACGCATCTTCCCCGCGATCAACATCAACCGCTCCGGCACCCGTCGCGAAGAGCTGCTGATGAAACAGGACGACCTGCAGAAAATGTGGATCCTGCGCAAAATCCTGCATCCCATGGACGAGCTCGCCGCCATGGAATTCATGCACGACAAACTCAAGGCGACCAAAACCAACGGAGAATTTTTCGACTCCATGCGCGGGTAAGGAGCCCCGATCCGGGGCGCCGCTTTACCGGCGCATGCCAAAACACCAGACCGTCATTCCGGCAGGGAGTGCCGGAACCTGCCGATGCCAGGGACGACCAGTTGACGGTTCCTGGCCGGGTTCTAAGCGGACGGGATTCACAGGATTTTCATGCTCCAGGTTGTCGATCTGGCGTGCCGACGTGGGGACCGCCGCTTGTTCTCCCACCTGAGCTTTGCTCTGGAGCCCGGAACCCTGCTGCATGTACGCGGACGCAACGGCAGCGGCAAGACGACCCTGCTGCGCGCCTTGTGCGGTCTGTTCATGCCGGAGGCCGGGGCGATCCACTGGCAAGGGGAAGACAGCCGTGCGAGCGAGCGCTATCGGGCGGATCTGCTCTACTGCGGACACCTGAACGGCATCAAGGGCGACCTGACCGGGCTCGAGAACCTGCGCATAGCGGCGACCCTGGACGGCAACCCGGTAGAGGACGAGCGGCTCTGGTCTGCGTTGGCGCAAATGGGCCTGGCGGGCTGCGAGGATCTGCCCACCAGGGCGCTCTCCCAGGGCCAGAAACGGCGGGGCGCCCTGGCCCGTCTCCTGGTGAGCCGGGCGCCCTTGTGGCTCCTGGACGAGCCCTTCAGCGCCCTGGATACGGATGCGGTGGACCTTCTGCGGCGGCTGATCGCCGAACGGATAACCGACGGTGGCTTGGTGGTTCTGACCAGCCACCAGGAGATCGCGCTCGCCTCGGGCCGGGTCCGGCACCTGTACCTCGGGGACTACGCGCGGGAGTCGGCCGGAGAAACCGTCGGCGAGCCCGACCGGTAGCAATATGCGACGGGTATTCTTCTGCATCCTGGGGCGCGACCTGCGGCTCGCCCTGCGCCGGCGCACGGAGGTGCTGACGCCCCTGCTCTTCTTCCTGATCGTGGTCAGTCTGTTTCCCCTCGGCGTAGGCACCGAAAAGCAGGTCCTGCGCGCCTTGGGGCCGGGGGTAGTCTGGGTGGCGGCCCTCCTGGCCTCCCTGCTGGCCCTGGAACGGCTGTTCGCGGCGGACCACGAGGACGGCACCCTGGAACAGCTGGTGCTGACGCCCCAGCCCCTGTCCGTCCTGGTGCTGGCCAAGGTAACGGCCCACTGGCTGCTGACCGGGCTGCCCCTGGTGATGGTCGCGCCGCTGATCGCGCTGCAATATCATCTGCCGGAGGCGTCCCGCACGGCGATGCTGCTCTCCCTGCTGGTGGGAACGCCGATCCTCGGCCTGATCGGCGCCATCGGCGCGGCCCTGACCCTGGGACTGCGCGGCGGCGGGGTCCTGCTGTCCCTGTTGATCCTGCCCTTGTATATCCCGGTGCTGGTATACGGCGCCGGGGCGGTAACCGTGAGCGCCATCGAGAGCGCGGATGCCCTGCCCTACTTCTCGTTGCTCGGGGCCTTTTTGCTGCTGGCGCTGCTCTTCTCGCCCCTGGCGGCGGCGGCGGCGCTACGGATCTCGTTGGAATAGCCTTGATCGAGAGAGACATGTCCGATCCCACCCTGGAGAATGAAACCGGTTGCGCCTGGCGGGAGCCCTTCGCATTGCAGGTCCTCGGCGACAGCATGGAACCCGAATTCCCGGATCGCTGCATCGTCATCATCGAGCAGGCCGAACGCTGCCGCCACGGCATGTATGTCTTCGCGGAGGTGGAGGGCGTGCGCTGGTTCCGGCAGTATCGGGTAGACGAGCAGGGCGGGGAATGGTTGATCGCCTTAAACCCCCTGTACCCTGAAATCGACCTCACGGGCCTCGAATGGAAGCCGCTGGGGATCATCATCCAGCGCAACATCCGGCGCCGGATCAAGCATTACAACTACCAGGCCGGATCCCTTACCCCGGAGGTCGGGACCCTCGATCCCACCGGGTCGGGCTGAGACGGCCGATTTCGGTGCCTCCCGTGCAACCTCCGACCCCCTTACACGCCCGCGCGGCCGGCACCCGACCAGCGTCCCCTGCCGCGGGCGAATCCGGCGTGAACGGCAGCGGCACACCGCGGCTCGCAACCCTCTCGGCCCTGACCCTGCTCCTACTCCTGACCGGCTGCGGCGCGGACGACACGACCGGACACGCGCACGGGCAACGACCATCCAGGGATCACCTGGTAGCCGCCTTCACCGCCGAGCACGACCGGGTGGCCGCCCATCACGAGCGCCCCGGCTCCCTGCGTTTCCGCCGCCTGGTGCGTATCCACAGTCGGGAAGAAGGGCGCGTGATCGAGCTCCCGGTCTTCGAGGGCGACCGGATCGCGCGGGGGGCCCTCCTGGTCCGGCTCGAAGACGATCTGCTCCGGGTCCAGCTCGACAAGGCCCATGCCACCAAGCGACAGAAGCGGCTGGACCTGCAACGCCAGGAGGGCCTGCGGTCGCGGCGCGCCGTCTCCGAGGACGAGCTCGCCCAGGCCCGCACGGCCCTCGCCGTGGCCCAGGCCGAGGAACGGCTGCTGGAGACGCGCCTGACCTTTACCGCGATTCGGGCGCCCTTCGCCGGCGTCATCACCGAACGGCATGTGGAGCCCGGGGATTTCGTCACCAAGAACAACCACCTGCTGACCCTGGCCGACCCCGCCTCCCTGATCGCCGCGGTCCATGCCTCCGAGCTGATCCTGCCCCGGCTCGAGCCGGGAGATCCGGTGGAACTGCGCATCGATGCCCTGGGCCCCCGCCGCTTTCCGGGCAAGATCCTGCGTATCCACCCGGCCTTGTCCCAGGCCAGCCGTCAGGCCATCGTCGAGGTAGCCATGACCCCGGTCCCGGACGGGGCCCGCGCCGGCCAGTTCGTCCGCGCGACCCTGAACACCGCCGCCGTCGACCGGCTCCTGGTGCCTTTCCGCGCCGTGCGCCGGGATCGGGAAGGGGAATTCCTGTGGCTGCCGGACGCCGAAGGAAAGGCGACGCAACGCCCGGTACGCACGGGCCTGCGCATCGCCGACCGCATCGAAATTCTGGAGGGCCTGAAACCCGGCGAGCAGGTGGTCACCCGTGGCTTTTCCGGCCTTGTGCCGGGCAAGCGGGTGCGGGTCGTCACCGACAATCCCTAAGGGGTGTTCTCAATTCTCACAGTAGAGTAGAGGACAGGTTTCCCGTGTCCTTAGATTTGGCCTATCCGTTCCCGCCC
>JAIZWN010000272.1 GCA_020443945.1 Candidatus Thiosymbion ectosymbiont of Robbea hypermnestra
GACCCAGCGGGTGGCGCGCTCAATGGCGACGAACAGATCGGTCCGTTGAGCCTCGTCCGGCATTTGGGGGAGGTATTGGACATCGACGTGGACAACGCCCGGATCGTAGGCTTTGAAGGGCTTGTGTTTGGGCCTGTTGGCCGCCTCTGTGGGTCGTAAGGCGTTGCGGTTGGAAACCCCATGACGACGCAGACAGCGGTCCAGGCCGGAGCGGGAGACTTCAGGGTGGAGGCACTCACGGGTCACCGCCAACAGGTCATCCAGCGGCAACAGGAGCGTCTTGCGCAGCTCGACGACAACGACCTCCTGGGCCGGGGTGAGCGTCGTCTGCAAGCGATGCGGGGTGTGTGAGCCATCCGCCACGCCATCACGGCGCTGCCAGCGGCGGATGGTATCTTCACTCACCCCCAGCTCATCGGCCAACTGGGTGACGGATTGGTG
>JAIZWN010000273.1 GCA_020443945.1 Candidatus Thiosymbion ectosymbiont of Robbea hypermnestra
TCAATGGCTTCACTTCGATCCGGTTAAGGACTCCATACCAAGCAAAATCAATGGGTTGGTTTTTAGACAGCCTCTAATATCCGCACCATTTCTGCATAGGTCCGGAAGAAAAAGCCTCTGTGCGGAAGCATTTCCCGTGCTCAACCGGTCCGCTCAATCCGGCCAATACTCGTGGTCGAGCGGTTGTTCGACCGCATTTTGCATTCTCAGCGCGGCGAGAAGCGGCAACAACCACGCCGGCCTTCGGCAGAGCGGCGCCCATTTCTAATCCCGAAGCCACAGAGGGTTCCAGCAGAATAAGGTGAAGTAGGGTACTTGAGTAGCCTGTTTGGGAAGGTGGAACAAAAGTATCCTTGCTTTTTATCCACCTCGTGGAAAAATAGCAAGGATGTTTTTACGAATCGCGGCACCTCAGGTCGAGCGGGCCCTCGCACGCCAGGCGGCGGTGGCCCTGGTCGGCCCGCGCCAGGTAGGCAAGACGACGCTGGCCCTCATGATCGGGGAGGAGAAGGATGCGCTCTATCTGGATCTCGAGGATCCGGATGATCGCAGTCGTCTGGCCAATCCGGCCCTGTTCTTCGAACACGCCGAGGATCGGCTGGTCATCCTGGATGAAATCCACCGGATGCCGGAGCTCTTTCAGATCCTGCGCGGGGTCATCGACCAAGGCCGGCGCAGGCGCAAGGGCAAGGGGCGTTTTCTGATCCTGGGCTCGGCCTCGATCGATCTGTTGCGCCAGTCGGGCGAGACGCTCGCCGGCCGCATCGCCTATATCAACCTGGGCCCCCTGTCTCCCCTCGAAACAGGCAACGACCGCCCCGCGCGCGAGCGCCTGTGGTTGCGCGGCGGTTTCCCGGACAGCTATCTGGCCGCCGACGATGGCGAGAGCCTGGCGTTGCGCAAGGACCTGGTGCGTACCTATCTGGAACGCGATGTGCCAATGTTCGGGCCACGTATCCCGGCTACGACTCTTGGGCGCCTGTGGACTATGTTGGCGCACCGTCAGGGCACCCTGCTCAATGCCTCGGAGCTGGCGCGTGCCCTGGAGGTCAGCACCCAGTCGGTGACGCGCTACATCGATCTTTTGTGCGATCTTCTGCTGGTGCGACGCCTCCCGCCCTTTCATCGCAATGTGGGCAAGCGCCTCGTGAAGTCCCCCAAGATCTATGTGCGCGACAGCGGCTTGGTGCACGCGCTACTAGGCATCGAAAATCCCGAACAGCTTGCCGGCCACCCGGTCGTCGGCGCAAGCTGGGAGGGGTTTGTCCTGGAGAGCCTCCTGTCGGTATTGCCTTGGCGCTCTTCCGCGTTTTTCTATCGCACGCGGGTGGGCGCCGAGATCGACCTGGTGCTCGAGCATGGCGATGGCGCCCTGTGGGCCATCGAGATCAAGCGCGCCTTAGCGGCCAAGGCGGAGCGAGGCTTTCACATCGCCTGCGAAGATACCGCGCCGGCACGCGCCTTCCTGGTCCATGCCGGCGATGATCGCTATCCTATTTCGGAAACCCTGGAAGGAATCGGTATTTCCCAATTGATGGAAGAGCTGCGTCGGCTCGGTTAGTGATCGCCATGGACCATCACCCACGCAAGCGCTTTGGTCAGCATTTTCTGCACGACCCGAACGTCATCCGGCGCATCCTGGCGGTGGTAGACCCCCGGCCGGATGAACGCCTGGTAGAAATCGGCCCCGGCCACGGCGCCATCACCACCGGCCTGCTGCGGGCCGCGGGCAGCCTGGACGTGGTGGAGCTGGACCGCGACCTGATCGCGCCCCTGACCCACCGGTGCGCGGCCCTCGGCCGGCTGACCGTGCATCATGCCGATGCCCTGGACTTCGCCCTTTGCCGCCTGTACCCGAACCAACGCCTGCGCCTGATCGGCAACCTGCCCTACAACCTCTCCACCCCCCTGCTGTTCCGCTTTCTGGAGCAGGCGGACTATATCCAGGACATGCACCTCATGCTCCAGAAAGAGGTCGTAGCGCGCATCGCCGCCGGGCCGGGCTCCAAGGTCTACGGCCGACTCTCGGTCATGGTTCAGGTCTCCTGTCAGGTCGAGCCCCTGTTCCGCATCGGCCCCGGCTCCTTCACCCCGGTCCCCCGGGTGGACTCCGGCTTCCTGCGCCTGATCCCCCACCGCCCCCTGCCCTTCCCGGTGCGCGACCCCGCCTTCCTGGCGCGTCTGGTCGCCCAGGCCTTCGCCCAGCGGCGCAAGACCCTGCGCAACAGCCTGCGCGGACTGGTCGATGCCCGGCGGCTTCTGGCCCAAGGGCTGGACCCCGGACAGCGGGCCGAGGAGCTGAGCGTAGGAGACTTCGTGGACCTAGCCAACGCCGCTTGTAAAATCCCGGTCTCGCCCTGAATTAGTTCACCGCAATCCAGGTTGCACAGGTAGGACGACCGATGAGCAACGAAAGCCCCGAGCACACCGAACAGCCCGAGCCGACCAAACAGGCCGAGCAGCCCGAACGGGCCGAGCAGCCCGAACAGACCGGGCAGCCCGAACAAGCCGAGCAGCCCGAACGGACCGGGCAACCCGAACGGACCGGGCAACCCGAACGGACCGAGCAGCCCAAACAAGCCGAGCAGCCCAAACAAGCCGAGCCGACCAAACAGCCCGAGCAGCCCGAACGGGCCGAGCCGACCAAACAAGCCGAGCAGCCCGAACGGACTGAGCCGACCGAACGGACCGGGCAAACCGAACGGGCCGAGCCGACCAAACAGCCCGAGCAGCCCGAACGGACCGGGCAGTCCAAAAAGAGCGACCTGGCCCGCGCCAACGAGTTGCTGCCCAACCTCATCCACCTGCTGCCGGTGGCCGCGCGCCCCTTCTTTCCGGGACAGGCGGTCCCCCTCATCATGAGCGCCCAGCACTGGGCCAAAACCCTCAAGGCGGTAAGCGAGACCGACCACAAAATCCTCGGCGTAATCCTGGTGCGTAGCGAAACCGCCGAAGCGGCGACCGCCGGGGATTTCCATCCGGTAGGCACCGCCTGCCGCGTCCATCGGATAAACGAACAGGACGGCATGCTCCAGGTGCTGGTGGAATGCCTCCAGCGCTTTCGCCTCAGCCATCTGGCTACGCAAGAAACCCCCTTCTCGGCCCAGGTACAATACCTCACCGAACCCTCCGGATCGCCGGACGACCAGATCAAGGCCTACGCCATGGCCGTGATCAACACCATCAAGGAACTCCTGCCGCTCAATCCCCTCTATGTCGAAGAACTGCGCATGTTCCTGGACCGCTTCGGTCCGGAAGACCCCTCCCACCTCTCAGACTTCGCCGCCAGCCTCACCACCTCCACCAAAGAACAGCTCCAGGAAGTACTCGAAACCCTGGACCTGCTACCGCGCATGGAAAAAGTCCTGGTCCTGCTCAACAACGAGCTGGAACTCGCCCGCGCCCAGCAGAAAATCCGTAGCGCGGTCGAAGAACGCATGCAAACCCAGCAGCGCGAATTCTTCCTGCGCGAACAGCTCAAAGCCATCCAGAAAGAGCTGGGAATCGCCAAAGACGACCGCACCACCGAGCTCGACAAATTCAAAAAACGCATGAAAAAGCTCACCCTCACGGAAGAGGCCCAAAAGCGGGTAGACGAAGAAATGGACAAGCTCGCCATGCTCGAAACCGGCTCCCCCGAATACGCCGTCACCCGCAACTACCTCGACTGGATCACCCTCCTGCCCTGGGGCAACCACTCCAAAGACAAACTAGACCTCAAACGCGCCCGGCGGATATTAGACAAAGACCACTACGGGCTGGAAGACGTCAAAGAACGCATCCTGGAATTCCTCGCCGTAGGCACCATGAAAGGCGAAATCGCCGGCTCCATCATCCTGCTGGCGGGACCACCCGGCGTCGGCAAAACCTCCATCGGCCGCTCCATCGCCGACACCCTGGGCCGGCGCTTCTACCGCTTCTCCGTCGGCGGCATCCGCGACGAAGCCGAAATCAAAGGCCACCGCCGCACCTACATCGGAGCCATGCCCGGCAAATTCCTCCAGGCCATAAAAGACACGGGCACCGCCAACCCCGTCATCATGCTCGACGAAATCGACAAAATCGGCGCCTCCTTCCACGGCGACCCCGCCTCCGCCCTCCTCGAAGTCCTGGACCCGGAACAAAACAGCGACTTCCTCGACCACTACCTGGACCTGCGCTTCGACCTCTCCAAAGTCCTGTTCGTCTGCACCGCCAACCAGACCGACGGCATCCCCAACCCCCTGCTCGACCGCATGGAAGTCATCCAGCTCCCCGGCTACATCGCCGCGGAAAAACTGCAAATCGCCAAAAGATACCTGCTGCCGCGGCAAATCCAGCGAGCGGGCCTGACCAAAGGCACGATCAAGCTCGACACCCGCACCCTGCGCGCCCTCATCGAAAGCTACGCCCGCGACTCGGGCGTCCGGCGCCTGGAAAAACAGCTCGGCAAAATCATCCGCAAAGGCGCCGTCAAACTACTCGACGGCCGAGAACCCCCCATCGCGGTGACCGAAAAAGACCTCAAAGACTACCTGGGCAGCCCCATATTCCGGGACGACCGCCGGCTGACCGGACCGGGACTCGTCACCGGCCTGGCCTGGACCGCCATGGGCGGAGCCACCCTCAACATCGAAGCCGTGCGCACCCACAGCTTCACCCGCGGCTTCAAACTCACCGGCCAGCTCGGCGACATCATGAAAGAATCGGCGGAAATCGCCTACGGCTACCTAGTCAGCCGGGCCGCGGAATTCGGCGCCGACCCCGCCTTCTTCGAAAAAGCCTACATCCACCTCCACGTACCCGCCGGGGCCACCCCCAAAGACGGCCCCTCCGCCGGCATCACCATCGCCTCCGCCCTCCTCTCACTCGCCCGCAACCGACCCGCCCGCCGCATCGCCATGACCGGCGAAATCACCCTCACCGGCGAAATCTTCCCCATCGGCGGCGTGCGCGAAAAACTCATCGCCGCCCGCCGCGCCAGCATCAAAGAAATCATCCTGCCCGCAGACAACCGCGGCGACTTCGACGAAGTCCCCGAACACATCCGCAAGGGCCTCACCCTCCACTTCGCCTCCCACTTCGCAAACCTGGTCCCCCTCCTTTTCCACGGACCACGCAACTCGCACGCCCTGCAATCCGGGAAGTCAAAAGCCAAAGCGGAAAGTTAATTGGAAAAACAGGTTCGTTGCTGGTAGCTGTAAAGGATCTAAATGATATGACTATTAATGGAATTATCGATAAAAGCGTCAGAGTTATAGTGGCCCTGTTATATACGATTTTTATCTTTTGTGGTTTCATTTCGGCAATAGCTTCTGGAATCATTGAGTATTTCGTTTTCAAACAGTTTTTCTCCACTGGCGCCACTGAGCCTACCTTGATATCGTTATCGCCACTCCTTCTAGTCTTAGTATTCGAAACAACGAAGGTTTTTTTGGTTTTTTATAAAGAGCAACTTGCAAGTGGAGATATATATCGTAGGAGGGAAGTTGCATTTCTGAGAGGGATATTAATCACTATTTCCGTTTTGTGTACTCTAATTTTTGCCGTGGATAGAATGGAAAATCCAAAGAAAGAAGAAGTTTTCAAACGAGAGCAATCGCTGATTGATGACAAGTATGATCGAATGGCCAATCCAATGCATTCGCAATTCAAGGAAATTGAAAGAGATCTTGACACGGAGCGTAAGACTGGGATCGGTGAGCGCTATAGTAGCTTGAAAAAAGAAAGAAGCGAGCTATTAGGTAAGTTTCAAAAGCTAGAAAAGGACCGCGCTCGAGAGTTGAAACAAGCCCGAAAAAATTCCCTAGACGATCAAGAGTCAGATAACCCTGCTGTCTCAGGATTCCTACGAGCGGTATGGCAGGTATTGTCAGGTAACATTACGTATCCAAGAGAACTTTACTATGGTTTTGTAGTAGTTTTTTCTTTTTTGATCGCGGCAGGGTTAGAGATAGTTATTCTTGCTACAGCATATGTTATTTCCTTTAATCATCCTAATATTCTTAACTTTCAGCATAGCGATAACTCCTCTTTTGGATTAGCATCAATCTTCAAGAACCTCCTCATCGCCATTTACTTTTTTACGATATTCTTATTCACATTCTCCTACAACGTCGGGTACGTGTTCTGGGCACTTTTTCTTGGTGGAATTTTTATTTACTGGGTTTTCTACCGTGTCGAAGGACCAGTTCGTACTTCCGGTGGCAAGGAACCATCAGGCAAGTTTGGTAACACTTTAGGGTATATCCGGGAATATATTGCGCCCGCGATCGTGGCGTCGTTTGTTCCTGCCCTGGTCGGATTCGCTTCGACGATTTTCATTTCAAACAGCTCTATCGAAATAAGCTCCATCTATGGTACGGGCGTAGCATTGGCCGCAGCTTTCCTAGGCGACAAGTTGGGGCATACCCAACGAGATCCTTCTATCTGAGCCCGCGTAGAGCGGGAAAGCGTAGCGCATTCCGCCTTTAGAGACTGTCTAAAAAGGTCGTCTCTTAAGGAAATATCGAAAGAAATGGGGTCAGGTCTTGAACCGTGACCCTTGCAGGCACAGCTCGCAGGTTAGGGTGAAAAACAAACCCCAACATCCCTACCCGCCGCAACTTGCGCCGGATCGACAAATCAAGGTTGCATCGCGTCCTTTGCTTAGGCGAAACTGCCGACTCCGTAAACTAGTGCCCCGTTTCGGTTTCTATTTCAGGTAGCTCCCGTAGGATGTGGTGAGCGAAGCGAACCGCATCGACTGCGTATCGGTTCACTGATGC
>JAIZWN010000274.1 GCA_020443945.1 Candidatus Thiosymbion ectosymbiont of Robbea hypermnestra
TCAATGGCTTCACTTCGATCCGGTTAAGGACTCCATACCAAGCAAAATCAATGGGTTGGTTTTTAGACAGCCTCTAAGGTAAACGGGGGTACCCGGATTTTATGACGAGCGTTTGGGCGAGACTCGGATTGCGGGTGAAGGCGTGGCTGAAGAGGTTCGGTCGGCGTATCGGCGGCGAGCCGCAGAACAAGGAGCAGCTCGTCGAGCTATTGCAGGACGCCGGCAGCCGCGCCCTGTTCGACGCCGAGGCCCTGAGCATGCTGGAAGGCGTGTTGCAGGTCGCCGACCTGCGGGTGCGCGATATCATGATCCCCCGGGTGGATGTGGTCTATGTGCGCCGCGACGATCCCCTGGAGGAAATCCTCCGGGTCGTGGTCGACTCCGCCCACTCCCGGTTCCCCGTCATCGGCGACGACAAGGGGGAGGTGGTGGGTATCTTGCTCGCCAAGGACATGCTGCCGCTGTGCATCCGCAATCAGGAGCGGCGCGCCTTCAACATCCGCGATCTGCTGCGTTCGGCGGTCTTCGTGCCCGAGAGTAAGCGCCTCAATGTGCTGCTCAGGGAATTTCGCACCAGCCGCAACCACATGGCCGTTGTCGTGGACGAGTACGGCAATGCGGCCGGGGTGGTGACTATCGAGGACGTGCTCGAACAGATTGTCGGCGAGATCGAGGACGAACACGACTTCGACGAAGGCCCGCCCATCTTCAAGCGTAGCGCGTATGAGTATACGGCCAAGGCCCGCACCACCATCGAGGAATTCAACGACTATTTCGGCGGCGATCTGCCCGACGACGCCTTCGATACCATCGGCGGTCTGGTGGTCAACGCATTCGGCCACCTACCCAAGCGTGGCGAACAGGTCCGGGTTTCCCGCTTCCGCTTCACCGTGATGCGGGCGGACAGCCGCCGTGTCTACCTGCTCGACGTGCGGCCCATGACGGGCGAAGACTCCCGTAGCGAGCAGCCGGCTGGCCTGTCCGGTTGATGCTTCAGAACAGAGGGGTTTGGGGCCGCAGGGATTCAGAGGGTGAGGTTTTCTTCAACATCTGGATTTGCCTGCCGCAATCTCGGCGGTTATCCGGACGGCCCGTTCCAGAACCTCTTGCGGGGTGTAAAAATGGGGGGAGAATCTTATCCCCCCACCCCGGCGGGCGCAAATCACGCCGCGATCCGTCAACGCCTGGTGCAGGGCCTGGTGATCGACGCCGGGGACGCGGAAGGTCAGGATCCCGGCGCGCCGCTCAGGGTCCCGGGGACTCAGCAGCTCGAAGCCGCACCCGTCGATCCGCTCGATCAGATACCGGATGTGTTCGGCCACGGCGTCCTGGACGCGGTCGATCCCGGTCTCCAGCAGCAGGGACAGGCTGGCATCCAGGGCATGGATCCCGAGCATATTCGGGCTTCCGCACTCGAAGCGCCGGGCGTCCGGGGCCGGGCTCCAGTCCAGGCGGTCGAAATCGCCGCGATGCGTCACCATGTGCCAGCCGTACTGATACAGGCGTAGTTCCGAGCGCAGGCGCGGGTTCACATACAAGAGGGCGAGGCCCTCCGGGCCCAGCAGCCACTTGTGCCCGTCCGCCACCACGAAATCCGCCCGGATGCGCCTCAGGTCGAAGGGGATGACCCCCAGGCTTTGAATCGCGTCCACGCAGAGCAGGATACCCCGACCGCGGCAAAAATCCCCCAGCCGCTCCAGATCCAGCCTCAGTCCCCTGGCGTACTGAACCGAGCTCAGGGCGAGCAGGCGGGTGCGCTCGTCGCACAGGGCCATGAGATCCGCCTCCGGCCGTGACGAGGCATAGAGATCCAGCCGGCGATAGGCGACACCATGGGTGCTCAGGGATTCCCAGAGGATGCGGTTGGAGGGAAACTCCTGGGCGATGCCCAGGACATTGTCGCCCGGCCTCCAGTCGATTCCATAGGCGACGACCGACAGGCCCTCGGAGGTATTCTTCACCAGGGCGATGTCCGTCGGCGACGGGGCCCCGATCAGCTCCGCCAGGCGTTTGCGCAGCCGCGCCTCGGTCTCGAGCCAGCGCGGGTAATCGACGGCGCCACGGGCCCCATTCTCCTGCGCGAAACGGGCCACCGCGGCGACGGCGCGCTGTGGCCAGGGGGCGACGGCGGCGTGGTTCAGGTACAGAACATCGGCGGACAGGGGAAACTCGGGGTGCATCTTTATCGGTGGTCACTCGTCCAATGCCTCGACCTGCAGGCGATCCGGCGGGATGCCGAGTCCGGCCAGGCCATCGGTGAGGGGTCGGACCTGGTCCGCGGGACCTGCCACATAGTAACGCGAGATGTCCGGTTCGGTCCGATCCGCGGCGACGGCGGCCAGCACGTCCGCGGTTTGGGTATCCACCAGAGGGGTGTAGGCGAAGTTGTCCAGGGACTCGCGCATGGCGCGGCACCAGTGGGCCTGATAGCGGCTCTCCGGCTCGGGGACCGCCCAGTAGAGGTGGAAGGATTCGATGACGTCGATGGAGACGGCGTGTTCGAGCAGGCTCTTGATGGGGGCGATGCCGTCGCCGCAGGCGATGAAGACAGCCGGTTCCGGGGCCTCCTCCTGGAGCACGAAGCGGCCGGTAGGCCCCTCGACGATGACCGTTTGCCCCGGACGCAGGTCACGGAAGAGGGTCTGGGAGAAGCGGTCGTCGGGCAACCGGCGCACCAGGAAATGGAGGTTGCGCCCATTGCAGGGGCAGCTGGCGATGGGCAGCTCCGTGTCGGCGCCGTCCGCCAGGATCAGGCGTGCCCGCTGGCCGGCCATGAAGCGCAGGGTCTGGGTGCGAGGGGTCTGGAGCTGCAGCTGGATCATATCCTCGCCGAGCCGCTCGAGCTTGCGCACGCCGGCGCGGATATCTTGTTGCGGCAGGTCGTCCACCGACAGGGCCTCCGTCGCTTCGAGCACCAGGTCGGTAACCGCCGTGTTGGCGCAGGTGAGAACATAGTCTAGCTGCTTCTCGTGTTCGCTCAGCACATAGTCGTGGGCCCGGATCTGGTGCACCTCGCCGCTGACGACCCGCGCCTTGCAGGTGCCGCAGTTGCCGCTGGAGCAGCCGTAGGCCAGCTTCAGCCCCGCCCGCACGGAGGCCTCGAGGATGGATTCGGTGCCTTCGAGGAAGAAATCGTGGCCGCTGGGGATGATGGTGACGTGGGCCGCCACGATGCGCAGGAAGGCATCCTTGGCGAGGAGCCGGGCCTGGTTGTCGGCATCGGGTCGTCGGACGAGGCGCTGGTGCTCGGCGGTGAGCCAGGCCTGAATCTCACGGATACGGATGGCCGTGTCCGGGGTGGCGGATGCGGCTATGGCGGTGAGCCGCGCCTCGAGCTCCGCGAGCAGGGTCTCCGCGGCTTCCAGGGCCGCGGCCTTTTTCACCAGGGCCCGGGTCAGGGATTTGAGGCGCGCAAACAACACCTGGGCGTCGGGCAGGGCGCCGTCGCCCTGGTGGCTCTTGGGCAGGGCGTTGGCCTTGATGCGTTCCACCCGCTCCAGATCACCGCTGTGCTCCAGGTCTACCGCCGGATAGACCCGCAGCAGATCGCCGGCGGCGATTTCCCCCTCGAAGGTCGTGAGCTCGCCGCGCCGGATGCGCTTTTGCAGCTCGGAGCGGGTAACGCCGGCCAGACGGGCGGCGCGTGAGAGGCTGAGTAACTGGGTCATTGGGTATGCTCCAAGTTGGTCCGGCAGGGGCAAGGTTTAGCCGCAAATGAACGCAATAAACGCAAATGTAACGAACGAGGCTTCGCCTCAGACCGACGAGTGCTCAACGCGAGCTGCGTCGCAAAACTCCAATAGGACAGGATTTACAGGATTACACAGGATTGACAGGATTTTTGTCGTTGCTGAATGTTCTACGCCCGCTCACGCCCTGACCAAACCAGCAAGCGCCCTTCACAACAAAAAAATCCTGTTCATCCTGAACATCCTGTTAATCCTGTACG
>JAIZWN010000275.1 GCA_020443945.1 Candidatus Thiosymbion ectosymbiont of Robbea hypermnestra
ATAAGATTCTCAAGAATTGCTCTCCGTTCTTAACTTATTTTTGGTTCCTGACTGTCCAATGGTTGGGGTCCACCTCATCGAGCAGGTGGGTCCGACCGGGTGTCACGGGCGTGCCGTCGGTAAGAAAGGTTCCGTTCGACGACCAACAGTCCTCGATCCGGAATTTCCCTGAACCCGCGTCGTAGACAATGGTCACGTGGCGTCTACTCACGCCCGGCTGGTCCTTCGGCAGCACCAATTGAACCATGGTGGGATCACGACCGATGGCAACCGGTTGTCCGTCCATCAAGGGTATGCTGATTTCTGCGTAGGGACCCCGGATACCGCGCAATACGGCTTTCCCGTTGGTTTCGGATCAGGGGGCTTCAATCGTGAGGGGGTGAGGCCACGGGTCACGCCCTCCTTGACCAGCGTCCGTCCGCGCGGGGTGGCCGCCAGAATAATCGCCGTCATGGTCAGTAGTGAGAGCAAAATCACGAGGACCATTATTAGCGGTTCCTGGTGCCACAGGCGCGTCAGGGCGCCGGGCCGGCTCGTATTCACCTCGTAGTCGATATCCAGACGATCCAGAAAGGGCAGGATTTCGTCACTTACCACCGCCCAACCAATGCCTTCTCCTACGGGAACTCTCCGTAAACTTATGCCGTTACCGCCTACTGTGGGTACGGCGGTCAATGCCTTCTTGGTATTGACGCCGATGACCCGACCATAGGCATCGAACAGGGGACCACCGGAATTCCCCGGATTGATGGGGGCGCTGATCTGTACCAGTTGGGCGGCCTGCTCCGAGTCTTCGGGTGGGGGCAATACCCGGCTGACAACACCAGCCGTTATGGTAGCCTCCGTGATCGCCGCGATACCTCCCATCTCGTCCGCCGCACCAGGAAAGCCCACTGCCGTGACCGGGTCTCGCCGTTCGATGGTGCGAACGGTGGCAAAGCCGGCAGCGGGTCGACTGCTGGGACGGTCCAGACGCAGGACGGCCAGATCCTTTGCGGTATCGTGGGCCAGAACCCGGGCCTTGGTCCTGCCCCCCCGCCCGGTGTGCAGCAGCACCCAGGCTTGACCGCCGCCGGCGGTACACTCCGTGACATGCCAATTGCTGATCACGTAAGCACCGTTGCCCACGACAAAGCCAGAGCCGCTTCCCAGCTCCTCTCCATCGCCAACGCAGATTACACGCACTGTGGTGTCGTGCATGTGGTCGGTGAGGGCATCCCCGACGGCGAGGGCTGGTAACAGGCAGGCAATAGTCGCAAACGCGGCTCGGGCAAGTCGGTGGGGGCGTGATGGTCCCATGGCCTTCTGTAGATTGCGCATTGTTACGGAATGACTGAAATGGGGATGACTCGACGTTTCGACCACACGACTCCGAGTAAAGCCGGAGCATCTATTCCTATGCTCATGCTCTTTGCCGCTGGCGATTCTCCGTCTCGCCGTGCCCGCGGGGAGCCCCTCAAACGCGCCCAGGCGAGGTTACACGGTTTAAGCGATTCCTGCGTGCTGCTCCTTGGCGCGTTTGGGGGCTTAAGAGGGTGTAAAATAAGGCGAAACGGGGCACTAGGCACCCGCATACAGCCGATTGATCAGGTTGGTCAAGGTGTAGTTGCCGGCTTGGTTGAGGGCCGTCTCCTCACGGGCCTGGACCAGATTGAGCAGCAGTACCAGGATTGCGCTCTCCGCCAACGCCACCAGGGTCGTATAGAAGGCGACACCAAGGGATTGGGCGATTTCCCCGAGGGGTTGCTCGGTGGCGCCGGGATCGATCAGGCCCATGGCCAGGGAAATGCCGATTACGGTGCCCATGAAGCCGATGGTCGGGATGACCCAGACGATATAACGCAGCACGGCGTAACGCAGGTCCAGACGGTGAGCGATGAGCTCGAGGCTGCTATTGAGCACGCTCACTGTCTGATCCACCGAACGACTGGCCTGGAACTGGAGGATACACAGGTCGATGAGGCTCGGCAGGAACCCGTGCTCGCCGTCGTGACGCGCCGCCACCCGAGCACGAATCGGGGGCAGATCGTGGGACTGAAGGACTACCTGATACTCTTCCGGCAGCAATTGCTCGCGCACCATGGATTGCTCGCGCTCGGCGATACGCCAACGGCAATAGAGCTCGCCGAAACCGAGAAACAAAAGCAGATGCGTCAGGTTTTGCACCGTCAATGGATAGGCGAAGGGGTAATTGGGCGGTGGCAGGGCATGGTGGTCGAGCAGGAGTACGGCCGCCGGGCCGCCCGCGGGCAGCAGGGCGCTGAGCAGGCCGATAAATAAGCCGCCCAGGATCAGGAACAAGGGCAATACCAACAAGCGATCCGGTTTTTCCCACAGGTTGTTCATCGGCCGCACTCCGGACAGGCTTCGCCGGCGGGTTTGATACAACCGCAGGCGCAACGGATCAGCTGGCGACCCTGAATCCAGGGCTTTTCCGGCTGTTGCTTGCCGGAGACTCGCTGCTCGAATTGCGGGAATTTCAACCGCAGTGCTTCGAGCAGCTCGCGGACGGATAGCTCGATGTCGCCGAACCGCACCTGGTCCATGGGGGATACCAGCTCCTGGTGGACAGGTTTTCCAACCCCGGCTCCCTGGAGGAGAAAGGTGCCGTTGGTGCTGTTGCAGTCCGTCAACAAAAGCTTGCCGTTGTCGAGAAAATCCAGCTCCGCATGATGTCCACTGACCGATTCGTGGGCCAGGGGGATATCGCAGGAGCGTCTGCGACCAATGCTGAATTTGCGTTGTTGTGGGCGCATCGCGTCTCCCTGAGATAAGATCAAGGGTGAAGAGGTTTCGAAATTCCGCGGTCTATGCCGTCCCTGGACGACTGGATTCCGGGGTCCCACCCGGAATGGCATTGAGGTGCAAAGTCATTGTACTTCACGAACCCGACGTCGACTTAGCTCCCAACCAACCGTTACTGCACAATCTCTCTCTGGCGCACCCAAAACATCAAGCCGTCATTCCGGCAGGGATTGCCGGAATCCAGATGCCAGGGATGGCAAACCGCAGAAATCGCGGAGGCACGGAGATGAAACTACAGAGGGTATTTGGGAAGTTTATGGCACGGGATTTGCCCTTCGCATGACCGTTCTGGAGGACTCTGATTTCCCGTGTTTTTTCGAACCTACCCCTGATTGAACCGACCGTGACCAATGTGGAGAATTTCCAACATGATCTTATTCGGAACCTGGCCCCGCAGCCGGTATTTTCCCCGACGGGACATGGCTTTACCGAAGCGCGGATTGCCGAATTCCTTCCCGACATGCGCAAGAGCCGGGCTTTTGACGCTCTGTATTCTTTTGGTTACGGTCGCCTGTTCCAGGACGGATCCCAACGATGGCGCATCCCTCCCGGTCCATTCAGCGTCGGATAAATGCCGGCTCCTGGTCGCATCGAATGTACGTGGGGCCCGCATCCTTATCGACGGACGCGACCTTGGGCGAACTCGGCAGGCTGTGGAGCTGGGTTGTGGTGAACATCGCGTGCGGGTCGAAAGAGCCGGATACCAACCCTTCGAGCGCAGCCTGCGGCTGACGCCGGGTAGATTGGAATCGGTAGATGCCGTGCTTAGCCCCTTGGCGGCGGATCCGATCGACCAGCCCGTGGGGGCTCATGTACCGGAACCGACATCACCGGCAAGCGACTGTCCCATCACCGTCGGCGGAACAAGTCCCGAGCAGGGTCCCCGCAACGCCTCCTTCTCAAAATGGCTTGAGGAATACAAGCGGCAGGCCAGAAGTTGTGGCATCCCCCCGAAGGTCATCGAGACCGCCTTCAAAGGCGTGCGCCCGCTCAACCGGCTCCTTAAACACGACCGGAAGCAGGCGGAGTACAGCAAGACCTTTTTCGGGTATCTGAACGGCAGGGTCTCGAGTGGTCTCATCAACACGGGACGAAAACGCATCAAACGGCATCGAGCCCTGCTGAAGCGTCTCGAGGGCGAGTATGGAGTCCCGGCGGAAATCCTGGTGGCCCTGTGGGGCCTGGAGTCGGGCTACGGCGCCGTTACCGGTAACACGCCCGTAATCGCTGCCCTGAGCACCCTGGCCTATGACGGGCGACGGCGGGACTTCTACCAGCGTGAGCTTTTGAGCGCGCTACGGATCCTGGAGCAGGGGCGCATCGAACCAAACCGCATGCTCGGCTCCTGGGCCGGGGCCATGGGGCAGCCCCAGTTCATGCCCTCTACCTATCTGGATTGGGGGGTGGATGCCGATAACGACGGGCGGATCGATATCTGGCGCTCGGTCCCGGACGCCCTGGAATCCGCCGCCAATTACCTGGCGGGCATCAAATGGCAACGCGGGCAACCCTGGGGGGCCGAGGTCAAATTGCCCGAGGATTTTGATGCCTATCAGGCACGCCTGTCAGAACAGCGGAGCAACCGGACCTGGGACACTCGTGGCGTCCGGCTTGCGAACGGCCGACCACTGCCGGCCTCGGATATGACGGGCTCCATTATTTTGCCCGCCGGAATCCGGGGCCCCGCCTTCCTGGTATATAACAATTTCCGGGTCATCACCGAGTGGAACAAATCCCTGTTCTATGCCCTGTCCGTCGGTCGTCTGTCCGACCGCTTGGCGGGTAAGGGCAGGCTGGTAGGCAAAGCCCCCCCGGGGGACAAGCCGCTGAAGATCAGTCTGGTGAAGGCCATGCAGGCGGATCTCAACACCCTGGGGTTCGGTGCGGGCAAGCCGGACGGTATGGTCGGCAAACAGACTCGCCAGGCACTGCGCGATTATCAAAGGTCCCGAGGCATGGTCGCCGATGCCTATCCGACCCCGGAATTGGCGGCACGACTGCGCAGGGAGGACAACACCGCTTCAGGGGAGGTCCCAACCGATTTGGGTCACCAGGATATCCTGCACCTGCAGCAACAGCTCGCAAGACTCGGCTATCAAGTCGGTACACCCGACGGGGTCATGGGTCCCACGACTCGGAAGGCGATGCGTACCTACCTGCGCAAACGCGGCTTAGAACCGGTAAACGAGCCGACGCGCGAGATCATTGAGCAGCTAGCCAGCGAACCCGATACCTGATTACAGGGATACCGGGGGAGGTAGTGGCTAAATTTTAAGTGATGAAGTCTGCCGACCCCTACCCCGTCATTCCGGCAGGGATTGCCGGAATCTG
>JAIZWN010000276.1 GCA_020443945.1 Candidatus Thiosymbion ectosymbiont of Robbea hypermnestra
ATAAGATTCTCAAGAATTGCTCTCCGTTCTTAACTTATTTTTGGTTCCTGACTGTCCAATGGTTGGGGTCCACCTCAGATGTCTTCGCTCCGCTATCGTCGTATTCTCCTCAAGCTCAGTGGCGAGGCCCTGATGGGCGCTGGCGCCTATGGCATCGATCCGGGGGTGATGGGGCGCCTGGCCGGGGAGATCGGGGAGCTGGTCACCGCCGGCGTGCAGCCGGCCCTGGTGATCGGCGGCGGCAACCTCTTCCGCGGCGCGGGCCTGGCCCAGGCGGGAATCGACCGGGTCACCGGGGATCACATGGGCATGTTGGCGACGGTCATGAACGCCTTGGCCATGCGGGACGCCCTGGAGCGCCGGGAGGTGCCGGTACGGGTCCTGTCGGCCTTGCGGATCGATCAGGTCTGCGAGGGCTACCTCCGTCACCGTGCCCTGCGCCATCTGGAACGGGGCCGGGTCGTCATCTTCGCCGCCGGGACCGGTAACCCCTTCTTCACCACGGACTCGGCGGCCAGCCTGCGGGCGGTGGAGATCGGTGCCGATCTCCTGATCAAGGCGACCAAGGTCGACGGCGTCTATTCGGCCGATCCGCTCCAGGACCCCGCGGCGGTCTTCTACCCGCGCCTGACCTATGCGCAGGCCCTGCGGGAAAACCTCGGGGTCATGGACACCACGGCCCTGGTCCTGTGCCGGGATAATGGTATGGTGTTGCGGGTCATGAAGATCCATGAGCCGGGCGCCCTGAGGCGACTGGTTGCAGGAGAGGAAATCGGCTCGCTCATAGAGCCGGGGGAATGAGATGATCGACGATATAAAGACAGATGCCGTAACCCGCATGGGCAAGAGCCTGGAGTCCCTGCGGCACGAGCTGGCCAAGATCCGGACCGGGCGGGCGCATCCCTCCCTGCTAGACCACCTGACCCTTCCCTATTACGGCTCCGAGGTTCCCATCAAACAGGTGGCGAATATCACGGCCGAGGACGCCCGCACCCTGGCGGTGGTGCCCTGGGAGAAGGACATGGTGCGGGTGGTGGAAAAGGCCATCATGCAGTCCGACCTGGGGCTCAATCCCAGCACCGCGGGGATGGTGATCCGGGTCCCCATGCCGCCGCTGACGGAAGAACGGCGCCGGGATCTGATCAAAGTCGCCCGTCACGAGGCCGAGCAGGGCCGGGTCGCCGTGCGCAATATCCGACGCGACGCGAATCACGAGCTCAAGGAGGCGGCCAAGGAAAAGCTGATCTCCGAGGACGAGGAGCGCCGCGGCGAGGAGATGGTGCAAAAACTGACCGACGACCACATCCGGGACCTGGACAACATTCTCGCCGAGAAAGAAGAAGACCTGATGTCCATTTGAGCCGTCCCTACGGGTGTCTTGCGGTATATCGAGCCTTGAACAACGACAGGATAGTGTCTTCCGCCAACCAATCCCGGCTACGCGTACCGCGGCATGTGGCGATCGTGATGGACGGGAATGGGCGCTGGGCGGTGCGCCGGCGGTTGCCGCGCACGGCCGGGCACCGGGCCGGCGTCAAAAGCGTGCGGACCATTGTGGAAGAAAGCGTACGTCAGGGCGTCGAGGCCCTGACGCTCTTCGCCTTCAGCAGCGAGAACTGGCGCCGTCCCAAGTCCGAGGTCAATTTCCTGCTGGAGCTCTTCGTCGGCGCCTTACGCGCGGAGGTAAAGCGGCTCAACGAGAACGGCGTGCGGCTGCGCGTCATCGGCGAGCGTTCGGCCTTTCCGGAAAAGCTACAGTGGGGTATTGCCGAAGCGGAGGAGGCGACCAAGACCAATGAGGCCATGCTGCTCCAGGTGGCGGCCAACTACGGCGGGCGCTGGGACATCACCCAGGCGGCCCGGCGGCTGGCCGCGGATGCGCGCGCCGGCCGCATCGCGCCGGAGGACGTGGACGAGCGGTTGTTCTCCGACCGGTTGTCCTTTCCCGACCTGCCGGACCCGGATCTTTTCATCCGCACCGGCGGGGAACAGCGCATCAGCAACTTCCTGCTGTGGCAATCGGCGTACAGCGAGCTCTACTTCAGCGAGCTGATGTGGCCGGATTTCGACGGCGCGGCCTACCGGGAGGCATTGGCCGACTTCGGGCACCGGCAGCGTCGTTTCGGCATGACTGGCGACCAGGCCGATCAGGCGCCCTGATGCCCGTGGGAAAGCTGCGGCAGCGGGTCCTGACCGCACTACTCCTCGTGCCCCCGCTGGTGGCGGCCGTCCTGCTGCTGTCCACCCCGTACCTTGCCCTGTGCCTCGGGCTGCTCCTGCTGCCGGCGGCCTGGGAGTGGGCGACCCTGACCGGCCTTCCAGCCCGCTCCGGACGCCTTGCCTATGTGGCCCTGGTGGCCCTCTGTCTGCCGCTCCTCTGGCAGCCCGCGCTACGGCAATGGTCCCTGCCTTTGATCGCGGTGGCGGTAATCTTCTGGTGCGCCGTCACGCTTTTCCTCTTCCGGCTGCGCAGCCTTACGTGCAAATCGGGTGCGGACCCGGGGATGGCCGCGGTGGGGGTGATCGTCCTCGTGGGACCCTGGCTCGCCATGGTTCATCTACATGCCTACGCGCCCGCGGGTCCCGCGCTGGTGCTCTTTCTGCTGGTGCTCGTTTGGCTTGCGGACATCCTGGCCTACTTCACGGGGCGCCGGTGGGGGCGCGCCAAGTTGGCGCCCCTCCTCAGTCCGGGCAAGACCCGCGTCGGTGTCTACGGGGCCCTGGCCGGCGCCGGTCTCTGTGGGATTCCGGCGGGCTGGGCGCTGGAGCTGCCGCTCGGGCACCTGGCGTTGTTCGTCGCGCTCTGTGTCCTGACCGCGGCCATCTCGGTGGTCGGCGACCTGTTCGAAAGTCTGCTCAAACGCAACCGCGGCCTGAAGGACTCGGGGCAGCTGCTCCCCGGACATGGGGGGATGCTGGATCGCATCGACAGCCTCACCGCTGCTGCTCCCCTGTTCACCCTGGGCGTCCTGTGGCTGGTACCCAGCTGATGATCCTCGACAACGGCGGTTGACCTGAATGTCAGGTCCCGTGTGATTATTTTTCTCGGACCCGGCCATGTCCCACGACCAGAACTTCAAAAACCTCCTCCTCGACCATCCCCGCCAAGCGCTGGCCTTTTTCGCCGCCGCCGAGGCCGCAAAGATCGACGAGAAAGTGCGCATCACACCCGTGCGCCAGGAGCAGCTCCAAGAACGCCTCGGCGAGCGCTTTCGGGAGCTCGATGTACCGCTACGGGTAGAGTGGCCCGACGGGCGACGCGAGGCCCTGCTGTTCGTGCTCGAAGAAGAGAGCGACGCCCGCCGCTTCTCCATCCACCGCCTGGCCCGCTATTGTCTGGACCTGGCCGAGCTAATGAAGACCGACCGCGTGGTCCCGGTGGTCATCTTCCTGCGTCGCACGCCGGGGGTGGCCCAACGGCTGCGTCTGAGCGGAGACCAGGACACCTACCTCGACTTCCACTACCTGAGCTGCGCCTTGGGCGAGCTGTTCTATGAGGACTACCGCGACAGTGACAACCTGGTGGTACGGCTGAACCTGCCCAATATGCAGTATCCCGCGCAACGCAAGGTCGAAGTCTATGCCCAAGCGGTCCGGGGACTGACCACCCTGGAGCAGGATCCCGAGAAGCAGCTCAAGTACCTGGATTTCATCGACATTTATGCGGCGCTTGATGATAATGAACGGGCCGAATACCAACGTGACTATCCCGACGAGGCGCAGACCATGAGCCGATTTGCCGAACGCTTCCACGAACAGGGTATGCAGCAAGGCATGCAGCAGGGTATGCAGCAGGGCAAGCACCAAGGCGAAGCCTTGGTATTGGAACGCCTGCTCCGCCTGAAATTCGGCGTCTTACCCGACGAGACACAGCGACGGATCGAGCAAGCCAGCGAGCAGACTCTGCTCACCTGGTCCGAGCGGGTCCTCACCGCCGACCGTCTCGACGAGGTTCTGCACTGAGAGCCTAGTGCCCCGTTTCACCTTATTTTTCACCCTCAGAGCCCTCCCAACCGCGCCCAGGCGAGAGGAGAGCACCGAGC
>JAIZWN010000277.1 GCA_020443945.1 Candidatus Thiosymbion ectosymbiont of Robbea hypermnestra
TGAGGTGGACCCCAACCATTGGACAGTCAGGAACCAAAAATAAGTTAAGAACGGAGAGCAATTCTTGAGAATCTTATTTCAAGTATATATTGGTAGATGATCACCTTATAAGTCAAGTTGTTTTCCAATGGAAAGGACACAAACAAAAGTGATTGTTAGTGCGCTATGAGCGGTGCCATAACAGCATCTTTTCCATTGAACATGAGGACCCGATGGTTATAATACCTAATGTTCAGTAGCACAGTGAACCTGTGCTGGTGTGAGTCCATCTAAGGCGCTGTGTGGGCGTTCATGATTATAGAAGTAGAAGTATTGCTCCAGCCCTTGGTAAAGCTGTAAGACGCTCTGGTAGTCCTTGAGGTAAATGTCTTCGTACTTGACACTGCGCCAGAGCCGTTCAATGAAGACATTGTCGAGCGCCCGACCACGCCCATCCATACTGATCAGGATCTCCCGATCGAGCAGACAGCGGGTGAACTCAGTACTGGTAAACTGGCTACCTTGATCGGTGTTGAAGATCACTGGATGTGCTTGCTGGAGGGCGTCCTCCAACAGACGAACACAGAATAGATGATCGAGCGTATTCGAGAGTGTCCAGGCGATGACATAACGACTGTACCAGTCGATGATGGCGGCCAGATACATGAAGCCGGTGGCCATAGGAATGTATGTAATGTCCGTTGACCACACCAGGTTAATGCCTTGTAGATCAAGGTGTTGGAGTAAATAGGGGTAGACCTTGGGAGCCGGATGTGGGCGGCTGGTGTGAGGTCCGGGAACCGTACCCTGAATACCCATAATATGCATCAGGCGTTGTACACGCTTACGGTTAACTAGATGACCCTGGTGCCTCAGCCAGCGCGTCATCTGGCGACTCCCGTAAAAGGGTGTGCGCAGGTATTGCTCATCGATCAGGCGCATGTATTTCAGGTTCTCCTTGGATGCGACCCCACCGGGGGTGTGATAATAGCTTGATCGACTGAGACCAATCAGAGAGCATTGCCGAGTAATGCCGAGATCAGGATGGCCCGGATCAATGAGCAGGCGCTTATCATCCACCGACTTCAGCCGACTTTTTTTTTAGCCAATCGAGCTCCATCTTCAAGCGCCCAATCTCCTCATAGAGGGGGGCCGTGAGTGCATGCTCGGTCGGTGGTTGTTTGGTCGAACCGTTGCGCTTAAAGGCTTTGGGAAGGTATTCGATGGCCTGTTTTTTCCAGGTGCTGATTTGGACCGGGTGAACCTGGTAGTGACTCGCTAGCTCGCTCGCTGTTTTCATC
>JAIZWN010000278.1 GCA_020443945.1 Candidatus Thiosymbion ectosymbiont of Robbea hypermnestra
CGCTCGGTGCTCTCCTCTCGCCTGGGCGCGGTTGGGAGGGCTCTGAGGGTGAAAAATAAGGTGAAACGGGGCACTAGAACAATCCCCGGGTCAGGAATCCGTCCACCACCAACACCAGGAGCAGGAGCCCCGTGCCCAGCAGGGTAAAGCCCAACAGGTGGGAGACCCGGTGCCAGGTCTTGGAGGGCGGCGCGACCAGGAGTGGGTCCAGCTTGCCGGAGGCCCGCAGCCGTTCGTACTCGGCGGGGCGTTCCTCCTTGAGTTCTTCCAGATCCCAGGAGCCGGTGAACATCACCGGATCCAGGGGGAATTTGGCGGGCCGGAAGTGGTTGTTGAAGAAGTGCACCACAAACAGGGTCATGACCGCCAGGAAGGCCTCCAGCCCATGGGCCACGACGGCCAGATTGAAGATCCAGCCGGGCAGGACGGTGCCGACCTCGTCGGCGAACCAGAGCAGGAGGCCCGACAGGCCGATGATGAGGGCGCCCCAGTAGACGGCCCAGTAGTCGAACTTCTCCCAATAGGTCCAGCGGCCGAAATGCGGCTGCTCACCCTTGCCGAAGTACCAGCGGAACTGGCCCTTCATGTCCTCCCAATCCTGCTTGCGCGGCAGCAGGGAGTCGGGGCCGAACCACTCGAAGTCCGGGTCGCGGAGGACACGCGCCAGGACTACCCCGGCATGTCCGCAGATGGTCAGCAGAAAGACGACCCCGGCCCAGTGGTGGATCGCGTTGAGGGGCACAATGCCGCCCAGGAGAGGCACCAGGGTCTGGGCCCAACCCGTGTTGGGATACATGACGACCATGCCGGTAAAGACCAGCAGCATCAGGGACAGGGCCAGCAGCCAGTGGTTGATCCGCCAGCCCCAGGCGAAGCGGCGGAAGTGCACCCCGCTACGGGGCTTCTCGGGCTTGATGCGCACGGGATAGCTACGCCCCCCGACCCGGCGGTAGACCATCGGACGTTGCCGCTCCTCGCGCCACTCACGCCACCACCAGAGCACCGAATGGATGTAGGAGAAGACCAGAACCGACAGGATCAGCGCGCCCATGCCTTTGGCCAGCAGCCACAGGTCCGGGTACTTGGCGAAGTTGGTGGTGGTGCCGTGGGGTTGGTACTTGGCGAATTGTTCATTGGCCTGCTCGTGGCACTTGCGGCAGGTCTCGACCCGGCGCTGTGTGCCCACCGGCGAGGCCGCGTCGGACACCCGGACGATCTCGTGGCCGGCGTGGCAGTCCACGCACTTGGGGGCGCCTTTACCCCCGTGCCAGGCGAATTGCCCGTGGGGACTGGTCATATAGCCGTCGCGCTCGGCGACATGGCACTCGCCACACTGCTCGGTAACGATCCGATGGGCCGGCAGCTTGCTCGGGTCCGTGACCTTATGGGAGCTGTGGCAATCGCTGCAGGTGGCCGAATCGCCGACCCAGGGCCGCTTCAGGGCCGCCCCGTGCAGAGACGCCCGATACTCCTGCAGGGCTTGCTGGTGGCAGGCGCCGCACATGGCGGGCGACTCCAGGCGATAGGTGCTGGCGCGGGAGTCGTCCGAGGGGAAGACATAGTGCGCCGTGTGGCAGGTCGCGCACCCGGCGTTGTTCGGCACCTTAGGGTCCCCATGGGCGGACAGGGTGTAGTCGCGGGTGAAGGTTACCAGCTTGGGTGGCTCAGGTTTCAACCAGGCGGCACGCTTGGCAGGTACCCATTGGTCGCCCGTGAATTGCTCGTGGCAGGTGATACAGTCCACCACGCCGAGCTTCCCGGCGCGGTGCGGCAGCTGCTCGATATCCCGGTGGCAGTCGGTACAGGCCAGCGCGCCATGTACGCTCTCCCGCAGGGACTCGGTGGCCACGAACAGCGACGCGTGCGGGGTCTCTCCGTGCTCCCCGGTAGGGACACTGAAACCCTTGACGCCGTGACACTCCTGGCACTGGGCGTCCTCGAACGGCCTGGCCCCGCAGAGAGAGGCCATCAGGAACAAGATCAGGCCGAGGATAAATGGTGAATGATGAATGCGGAATGATGAACGGGGCTGCCCGGCGGGCGTGAGAAATCCTGCGTTCGAGTCGAGTTTTCCTACAGGAAAACCTGTTTCCCCCCCGAGGTGCGGGAGACGCTCACTATTCATCATTCCGCATTCATCACTCATCATTCACGATTCCGCATCCTACGCCATACCCAATCCCAGCAAAAAGGCCAGGTCCAATTCGATATCCTCGAACGGCGGGATGCGCGCGTGGGTCTGCTTGGTAATCGTCTCGATGACCTGGTAGCTGTTGCCCACGAGCCGATAGGCCACCAGGACCCGGTCCTCGGGCCAGATAATCCAATAGAAAGGGACCCGGTGGCGTTGCAGTAGCAGGAACAATTGCAGGGTATCCTTGCGCTCGTGACCGGGGGAGACGATCTCGCAGACCCAATCCGGCAGTAGCGTCATGATGCCCTGGGGACGTTCCGGCATGCGCTCCTTGCGCCAACCGGCGATATCGTGACAAGGGCACTGATGCAGCTCGTACCTGACGCTGACCTCGGTGATGATCCACCAACCGCCGGGACCGGACCTGCGGTCGCAGGGACCCAGCTCCACGCAGGTCCGGCTCTGCACCAAGCCATGCTCGGAACGCGCCATGGGCCGCTGCACGATCTCGCCATCGATCAGCTCGACGCGCTCCTCGGGAACCGTCGCCAGGTCGTCGTAGGTCTTGAGCTTACGGGCTTCCATTATCAATCGCGGTAATGAGTTGCGTAGCGGTGTAGCGTCGTCGGGTCGATGTCAATGGCGCCATTACGAAATTCGAGGCATCCCCAGTCAGGGTCGATCTGTGCCGAAACAAGATCCTCTTCCGAAATATAGGCTCCGATGAGTGGTTGCAGGTCGACCAAGATGATTTCGCCGTTCGCGAACAGCAACGAAAACTCAAACCCCGTATTTTGGAAGCTCTGAAGTTTCATTAACTACTCCAAAGGATCAATCTGGTGAAAATTCTGAGTATTCCACATCTCAATGAGTTCCTGTTGGTGGATCTCCGCCCATTCCCGAACGAGTTGCCGACATCTTTTTGGTAGTCTACCCTCGACGATGTTGAGATTCTCAAGCTCCATTACTGCCATATATTCTCCGTACTTAATGTGGATGTGTCGTGGAGGATGCTCCCGGTCGATCAGGAACATCCGAATGACGATTCCGTAAAAGCGGCAAATTTCCGGCATTTGGTTACATCACTAGCGAGGCTTTGCCTTAAGACCACGAGGCGTGATCAACCGCACTGAAGAACCACCGAGGCAGACACGGATAAACACGGATTGTGATCTGTGTCCATCCGTGTTTATCCGTGGTTCAAAGAATTTGCGATTCCTGCCCAACAAGAGGCAGAACTCGAAATTTCGCCCTTCCAGCGTGGGAATGCAGTTGTGGCCGCTCCAGCGGCCAATGTTTCATGACGCTGGAGCGTCCGAATTTGCTCCCACGCTGGAGCGTGGGAGCCAGAGACGGCGGTGGCTGCCGCCGTTCATTTGGTGCCGGTCTTGCGGACCTCGAAGCCGTGGTTGTCGCTGTCCTCCGGGCGCCAGAACTTGGGCGGCTCTCCCCCTTCGAACCAGCGGTGCAGCTCGGAGGCGAGGATCTCGTCGAGCAGGGCCTGGACTGCATCGGCCCCTGCTTGGTTGCCTCCATGGCGGGCCTTCTCGATGGCCTCGCGTACCTCGGGAACCAGCTTGATATAGAAGCGGTGGGCGACCTCGTACATGCCCTCCCAATGGGCATAGTCCGGGGCGAACATGGCCGCGCCGTGGCGCGCCCGGCGCCCCTCGTGGTGCCAGAGGTAAAAGTAGGTCCACTCCACCGCCTCGTTGAACTTCACCGGGTCGCGCAGGCCGTGCTCGACCATGGCTACAAACAGCCGCTTGGCGGGGAGCACGAACTTGTCGTTGTAGAGATTGACAAAGGCGTCCAGCTGCTCGAAGTGGGCGTCGGCGATCTTGCGCCCGTGGCAGGAGAGGCAAACGCTCTTCATATCCTTGCGCCGATCGATCCAGGATTTGACTTCTTTACCGGCCGCCTTGGCCTTGGCGTCGACCTTGAAGGAGACCGGGGCGCGCAGATTCCAGGAGATGCGGCTGCCGATATCGTGCGTGACCGGCAGGTCCTTGGTGCGGGACATGTGGCAGGTGGCGCAGGTCGGGGCGGCGTTATAGTCTTCGCCCACTATCCACTTGGCCGAATCCAGGTTCATCTTGTCCATGTGGGCGCGGAAGGCCACGCCGTGGGCCGATTCCTCGAAGATCTCCTTCTGCGGATGATCCGGTCCCAGGTGGCAGCGACCGCAGTTGTCCGGATGACGGGCCTGTTCGGCGGAGAAATTATGGCGCAGGTGACAGGCGGAGCAGGAGCCCTTGGAGCCGTCCGGGTTGATGCGCCCGACTCCCGTATTCGGCCAGGTCGCCACATCCAGCGTGCCGTCGGAATTGACCTTGACGATGGAGCCGTGGCAACCGGCGCATCCCATGGTCACCACCGGCGAGGTGCCGTTCAACAGGGGGCCGCCCTCCACCACTTCGGCCAGGACATTATCCAGGGACCCCAGGATATTTCCCGCCGAGGCATGGTGGGAGGCATCGAACTCGGCGACCTCCCGCTCGTGGCACTGGGCGCAGTCCTTCGGGGAGACGATGGTCGCGATCACGAAATCCTTGTGCATGATGGCGTCCTTATCCGACTTGTCCGCCGCATGGCACTCGTAACAGCCCACATTCGCGGCGAAATGCTTGGAGTGACCCCACTGACTGTAGATACCGGGGCTTTCCTCGCGGTGGCAGGACACACAGGTCGCGCTCTCCCTACTGAGCTGCGAGAAACCCTGGAGGATGGTTACCGGTTCCGTTTCCCGCGGCGGCGTCGGCGCGGAGGATTCCGACCAGGCCGCCAGCGACAATACCGACAGAAAGAGCAGGGCGACACCGGCGCTCAGCCGCGGTGCGTTGGGTAGTACCGGATACATCTATGCTATTCCTCGCTTGGCGTTTAAGGGACCTTATGAAAAATTGCCCCCCGGCAATTTTTCAAGACGCGAAGCGAGAAGCTCCCGCTTCGCCTTATTTTTTCAGGTACCGACGTATCTGAGAAATGGCGGGGCATCCCGGCCCCGCATGGGCGCCTTAAGAATTTTCCAAGGCGCCCTTTATCCTGTGAATAGTCTGCAAGTATCGAGCCAACATTCGTCATGCCGAACCGAATGAAGGACGGGATGCGCTATGCCTTCCCCCGCCCTCCGCGGGCGCGGCAGTTTACCACGGCTGTCGACGGAGGTTGCCTATAAGGAGCGCCTCAAATTTGTCGGCACGCGCGTCGCAATCTGCTAATAGGACAGGATTCACAGGATTTTCTTGGATTTTCAGGATTATTTTTT
>JAIZWN010000279.1 GCA_020443945.1 Candidatus Thiosymbion ectosymbiont of Robbea hypermnestra
CGCCGTGCCGCAGGCCGAGGGCTGGCCGGTGAGGGAGAAGGGGCTGTTGCCCGGCTCGGAGAGCTTGCCCATGAGCAGGTGGACGTTGTACAGGAGCCCGTTGACCCACACCCCGCGGGTGTGCTGGTTGAAGCCCATGGTCCAGTAGGAGGCGACCTTCTTGTTGGGGTCCGCGTACAGCTTGGCGAGGCGCTCCAGCCGCTCCTTGGATACGCCGGACATCTCGTGGGCCTTCTCCAGGGTATAGGGGACCACGGACGCGGCATATTCCTCGAAGCCGATCTTGGTGAGCTTGCCTTGGTTCGGATTTTTCGCCGCCTGCTGCAACGGGTGCTCCGGGCGCAGGCCGTAGCCGATATCCGTGGGCGTCTTGGTGAAGTTCACATGCTGGTCGATGAACGCCTGGTCGTAGGCCTTGTTCTGGATGATGTAGTTGGCGATGTAGTTGAGGATCGCCAGGTCCGTATGAGGCGTGAAGACGATGGGGTTGTCCGCCAGCTCGAAGCAGCGGTTCTCGAAGGTGGAGAGCACATGCACCTCGCACCCCGGTTTGGTCAGGCGGGTATCGGTGAGGCGCGACCAGAGGATGGGGTGCATCTCGGCCATATTGGCGCCCCAGAGCACAAAGGCGTCCGCGTGCTCCAGATCATCGTAGCAGCCCATGGGCTCGTCGATGCCGAAGGCGCGGATAAAGGCCACCACGGCGGAGGCCATGCAGTGCCGGGCGTTGGGGTCCAGGTTGTTGGAGCGCATGCCGCCCTTGATGAGCTTGGAGGCGGCGTAGCCCTCCCACACCGTCCACTGGCCGGAGCCGAAGATGCCCACGCGGGAGGTCAGCTGGTCGGCGGGCTTGCCCGCGTTGTCCTTCAGGTCCTTGGCGATGGCCTCCTTCCACTTGGCGGCCATCACATCGAAGGCCTCTTCCCAGGACACGGGCTCGAACTTCCCGTCCTTGGCGAACTGGCCGTTCTTCTTGCGCAAGAGGGGCTGGGTCAGCCGGTCCTGGCCGTAGAGGATCTTCGGCAGAAAATAGCCCTTGATGCAGTTGAGCCCGCGGTTGACCGGGGCATCCGGGTCGCCCTGGCAGGCCACCACCCGGCCGTCCATGACCCCTACCAGCACACTGCAACCGGTGCCGCAGAAGCGGCACGGGGCCTTGTCCCAGCGCACCCCCTCGTCGCCTTCCTCGGCGATGGCGGTAAGACTCGCCGGCAGGGTGACGCCGGCCGCCGTGGCGGCCACGACGGCAGCCTGGGATTTGATGAACTCACGCCGCGTGACTTTCACGATCGCTCTCCTCCAATGCTGAATCCTCTCCACCATAGTGGTAGATCAAAACCGTGCCGATAACGCCTTCCAGCCTGTCGATGGACGCGAGGGTATCGGCAACCTCGCCCTGGCCGACATCCTCCACCGTCACCACCAGCTTGCCCTCCGCCCGGCCACCGTGGACCTCCACGCCGGGCAACGCCAGCAATCGCCGCTCCACCGCCCGCGCCTTGTCGGGACGGGTCTGGACCACGAGACTGCAAATATTCATAGGTTTTTCAAGCCACAAAGCGCAAACGCGGTTTCCGCTTCGCGCCCTTCATCAAGCACCTGAGTGCTCGATGAAGGGCAGGGACGCCCTGCCCTGCACGGGATCGACCCGGCCCTGTCCCCGATTCGGGTACAGGGGGAAACGGGACGGCATCCTACCGCAATATAAGTTTCTGCTGAATTGCGCCGGATCAAGGCTTCGTCAAGACACGCTCGCCCCGCGACCCGACCGGTAGCCGCCACGCCTACTCGACGGTGACGGATTTAGCGAGGTTGCGCGGTTGATCCACGTCGGTGCCCTTGAGCACCGCGACATGATAGGCCAGGAGCTGGAGCGGGATGGTGAAGAGCAGGGGGAAGACTAGTGCCCCATTTCACCTTATTTTTCACCCTCTTAAGCCCCCCAACCGCGCCCAGGCGAGAGGAGAGCACCGAGCGAGAGAGCCACG
>JAIZWN010000280.1 GCA_020443945.1 Candidatus Thiosymbion ectosymbiont of Robbea hypermnestra
CGCCGTGCCGCAGGCCGAGGGCTGGCCGGTGAGGGAGAAGGGGCTGTTGCCCGGCTCGGAGAGCTTGCCCATGAGCAAATGAACGTTGTACAGGAGCCCGTTGACCCACACCCCGCGGGTGTGCTGGTTGAAGCCCATGGTCCAGTAAGAGGCGATCTTTTTGTTCGGGTCCGCGTACAGCTTGGCGAGGCGCTCCAGCCGCTCCTTGGATACGCCGGACATCGCGTGGGCCTTCTCCAGGGTATAGGGGGCCACGGACGCGGCATATTCCTCGAAGCCGATCTTTGTCGGGGCGGACCTGGACCACGAGACTGCAAATATTCATACGCTTGTCTTTGTCCGCCAACGGATAGGCAGCTCGACGAGGCGAGGTCGGTATCTCGGTAGCCGTGCCCGCCGAAGAGCAAAAAATCCTACATGAATATCGAGTTCTCCCCAAGCGTGGCAGATCAACTCTTGCGCATCTTTGCGGCCCGAACCATTCCGCGCCCGGAAGCTACCCCGCCGGTGGCCGATAACCGGCCAGCGGCTCGAAGGTTTCCTGTCGGAACGCCATGAAACCATCGGGCCAGGGCGCGGTCAGACGACAACGCAACCGGAACTGGAGGGGGTTCGCTGGGCGGACCATTTGCGTATCGTGGGCATTTCTGAAAAACTTGACAGGTTATGGGGTACCTTGAAAAGCTCGAGGTTCCCTCTAATCTACCGATTATGCCGATATGAAACGCATTACCTGGAGCCAGCAAAAGGCAAGGGCCTTGAGCAGGGACGTAACACGAAGGTTGGTCAGTTTCGAGGACTGTATTGCGGCGTTAGAGGAGGGGAGAATACTGGATGATATCGAGAACCCGAATAGCCGCTATCCCCACCAAAAGGATATTGGTACTGGAAATCAAGGGGTACGCCTATGTCGTGCCCTACGTCGAATCGGAAGATACGATCTTCCTGAAAACCGTTTTCCCGAGCCGTAAACATACCGCCATCTACCTCACCGGAAAGAAAAAATGAACCAAACTCCACGCATAGGCATTTTCCTCGACGAGGAAGAACGGGCCCTCGCGGAAAGGATCGAGCGAGACGATTATGCCGTTGGTAAAAGCTATTTATCGGCGAAAAGACGGGAAGAATTGCAAGCGGCGGCTCGCCGAACGACGGACGAAGAACATACCCCCCTCCGGCGTGTCGCCGCCTCCGCGTAATCTCTCGAGGGCGCCTTGAAAGATTCAAGGCGCCCGCGCGGGGCAGGGATGCCCCGCCATTTTTCAAGCGCGTAAGTGCTTGAAAAATGAAGTGAAAAAGATTCGCGTGGATTCGTGTCCGCCTTCGTGGTTCTGGTTTCCGGTCCTTGCGCGCAGCTGTACTCGAGATCGCATCCCGGAAACAACGGGACCAAAATACCACTTCAGGAAGCACCCCATGACAAAGCTCGAGATCCAGTGTGAACACAAACCATCCCCCGCCAAGCTGGAGGTCCTGCACGTAGACCGCTGGCCGGTGTGGAAAAAAGAAATCAGCCGCTTTCCGTGGCGTTATGACCAGACCGAGACCTGCTACGTACTGCGCGGGCGCTTCCGGGTGACGCCCGAAGGCGGCGAGCCACGGGAATTCGGACGCGGCGATCTCATCAGCTTCCCCGCGGGACTCGCCTGTACCTGGGAGGTCCTGGAGCCGGTAGAAAAGCACTACAAATCCGGTTAGCCCACGACCGCTACTCTTGCGGGTAACTCGCGTAGGATGCGGTGAGCGTGGTAAATCTCAACAGGATGGCACCATGAGGTGGCGCGAACCGCATCACATCGACTGCATGCTTATTGCAAAATTCTAATAGGACAGGATTTACAGGATTTTTAAGATTAACAGGATTCTTTAGTTGGGGACCTTGAAGAATTGCCGCCGTGCAATCCTTCAAGGTCCCCATTTTGTTGTCCTGCGCTTTGCCATACGGTGACACGCATTAGAACGAAGAAAAATCCTGTGCATCCTGAGAAATCCTGTGAATCCTGTACTATTGAAGTAGAGTAGAGGACAGGTTTCCCGTGTCCTTAGATTTGGCCTATCCGTTC
>JAIZWN010000281.1 GCA_020443945.1 Candidatus Thiosymbion ectosymbiont of Robbea hypermnestra
GATTTGTGGTTTCCGGGATTTGGCGTAGAGACCTCCCCTCACCATCATGGTTGTCCGCAGATTACGCCGATTTTCACAGATGATTGCATTTTTTCATCGGCGAGAATCGGCGTAATCTGCGGATTCAAGCATCACAGATCACAAAACTACAACACTACCGCTCAGCCGAGTGTTTCGAGTCCGCCCAGATAGGCCCGCAATGCCTCGGGTACGCGAATGCCGCCGTCCGATTCCTGATAGTTCTCCAGCACCGCCACCAGGGTACGGCCTACGGCCAAGCCCGAGCCGTTGAGCGTGTGGAGCAGCTCCGGCTTGCCGGTCTCCGGGTTGCGCCAGCGCGCTTGCATCCGGCGCGCCTGAAAATCCCCGAAATTGCTGCACGACGAGATCTCCCGATACCGCCCCTGGCCCGGCAGCCAGACCTCCAGATCATAGGTCTTGGCGGCGGAGAAGCCCAGATCGCCCGAGCACAGGCTGACCACCCGATAGGGCAGCCCGAGGCGTTGCAGGATAACCTCGGCATGGCCCGTGAGCGCCTCCAGGGCGGCCCAGGAATCCTCCGGACGCACCGCCTGCACCAGCTCCACCTTCTCGAATTGATGCTGGCGGATCATGCCCCGGGTATCCTTGCCGTAGGAGCCCGCCTCGCTACGGAAGCAGGGGGTATGGGCCACCCACTTGCAGGGCAGCCGGTCGGCATCCAGGATGGAATCCCGGACCAGATTGGTGACCGGGACCTCCGCGGTAGGAATCAGAAAAAACTCCTTTTCTCCCGGAACCTTGAACAGATCTTCCTCGAACTTCGGCAGTTGACCCGTGCCGTACAGGCTCTGGGCGTTGACCAGGTAGGGAACCGCGACCTCGGTATAGCCATGCTCGGTGGTGTGGATGTCCAGCATGAACTGGATCAGGGCCCGCTGCAGCCGGGCCAAAGGCCCGCTCAGGATCACGAAGCGCGCCCCCGCGAGCCTGGCCGCCCCGTCGAAATCCATCCCGCCGCCGGACACCCCCAGATCCACATGATCTTTGGGCGTGAAGTCGAAGACCCGCGGCTCGCCCCAGCGCCGTTCCTCCCGATTGCCCTCCTCACCGGCGCCCTCGGGGACGCTTTCGTGGGGCAGATTCGGCAGACCCAGCGCAAACTCCCGTAGCGATTCCTGCACGGTAGTCAGCTCCGCCTGGGTCCCCTTGAGCCGATCACCCAGCTCGGCCACCTCCGCCAGCAGGGGCTCGGGGTCCGTGCCCGCGGCCTTGGCCTGGCCGATGGCCTTGGAGCGGCGGTTACGCCGGTTCTGCAGCTCCTGGGTTTCCACTTGCAGCGCCTTGCGGCGGGCCTCCAGGGCCGCATAGTGATCCTGGTCCAGCACCAGGCCGCGCCGCGCCAGCTGCGCGGCCACCAGGTCGGGGTCGCTCCGCAACAAGCGAGGATCTAACATGGCTTCTCGCCCCCCTCGAGGGTAACCGGCCAGGACACCAGATGCCCCGGCGCGACAAAATCCGCAAGCCGCTCGATGGCGCGCTCCACCCGCTCCGGCAGATCGAAAAACTCGAGCACCAAGGGCAGGTCGACCGAGAGATCCACCAGCGAGGCGTTATGCACCACCCCCGAGCCCCCATAGCCGGCGATGCCCCGCATCACGGTTACGCCGCAGACCTTCAGTTCGTCATGCAGACACCTCAGCAGGGGCTCCATCTCGTGGTCCGACTCCGAAAGATAAACCCGCACCATCCGGGCCTGGACGCGGCTCATAACGACCTCCCGAGCACAAAGCCGACCCAGCAGGCCGATAGGCACACCAAAAGGCTCATCCACATATTGAGAAAGGCCCTTCCCAAATCGCCCGCCTCGATCAACACCAGGGTCTCCACCGAGAAGGTGGAAAAGGTCGTGAAGGCCCCCAGAAACCCCACCAGGACGGCGGCCCGCAGCTCCGGCCCGGCGGTCGCCCGCTCGATAAAGAGCACAAACAACAGCCCCATCAGAAAGGAGCCCAGGACATTGACCACCAGCGTCCCCCACGGCAGGTCCCGGCCGAGCAGGCGGTAAACGCCGGTAGACACCCAAAAGCGCCCCAGGGCCCCCAACGCGCCGCCGCCGGCAATGGCCAAGATCTGCAGCAAGCCCCCACCCCCTACCGAAAACCAGTACCCCATTTCACCTTATTTTACACCGACACGCTCTTTTCTACCGCTCGGTGGGTCACCGCCTCCGGTGTTCTCACACCAAGTTCTCACACCAAGCCACCAAGCCACGAAGAATTCTTCTGTGGTCTCGGACGGCTCTTGGCGTTGCCGGCGCCACCGCACCGTCATTCCGGGTGGGACCCCGGAATCTGCCGCGGCCAGGGACGGCGACCCGAGGCCTCCCATCGAG
>JAIZWN010000282.1 GCA_020443945.1 Candidatus Thiosymbion ectosymbiont of Robbea hypermnestra
GTGAAAATCGGCGTAATCTGCGGACAACCATGATGGTGAGGGGAGGTCTCTACGCCAAATCCCGGAAACCACAAATCTAAGACACTACCCCGGTCCTGATCGGCCGTCGAATCCTGCCAGGTCATAAGACTCGCTCTTTGGGTGGTGTTGTAATTTTGGGTAGTGGTTAATATGTGAGTTAATCTCTAGCCCAAAGATGGCAGTAATTCGGTGTTATAGCGATGTACGAAGAGC
>JAIZWN010000283.1 GCA_020443945.1 Candidatus Thiosymbion ectosymbiont of Robbea hypermnestra
CGGTGACCCACCGACAAGTGTATGGGTTTGCTGCATATGATTTTCGGGGGATTCGGTTAATTGAGAACGCCCCCTAGAACACTTTGCTTGTGATGCCTGGGATGGACCTGGTGGACTTGGTGGACCTGGGGGACTGGACACGCCGAGGTCCACCGAGTCCATCGTCCACGAGGTCCATGCCGTCCACTCAAGTCCACCCAGGGCTTCCGGTTTGCAGTATCGGCCAAAACAGGGTGCAAGCACCCCATTTCACCTTATTTTGCTGTCAGGATCGATGCCATGGGACTATCACGGGAAAGGTACGACGCCGTCGCGGGCCGGGCGGAGCGGCTCGTATCCGGCCCACGGATGGAGCGGATTCTGGACCGGCTGGCGGAATCGATCACCGAGGTCCTGGCGGAACGGGATCCCTTGGTTCTCTGCGTCATGAAGGGCGCGGTCGTGGTCGTCGGGCGGTTATTGCCGCGGCTTGAGTTTCCGCTCACCCTCGACTATGTCCACGCCACCCGCTATCGGGGGACCACCAGCGGCGGGGGTCTGGAGTGGGTGCACCGGCCCGCGGCCGCCGTGCGCGGTCGGTCGGTCCTGGTGGTGGACGATATTCTCGATGTCGGCATCACCCTGGATGCGGTGGTCAAGGCATGCCGGGAGGACGGGGCGACCCAGGTGTACAGCGCCGTTCTGGTGGAAAAGGCGCGCGCGCACATCGGTGATTTTCGCGCGGATTTCGTAGGCGTGCGGCTGCCGGATCGCTACCTGTTCGGCTATGGCCTGGATTATCTGGGCTATTTCCGCAATGCCGACGGCATCTACGCGGTCGCCGACGAAGATGTCTGATATGGGCCGACTGGCGATCATCGGCGGCTCGGGTTTCGCCACCCTGCGCGGGCTCGAGGTCCTCGACCAGCAGCGGCCCGCTACCCCCTATGGTCCGCCCTCGGCGCCGGTCACCCGGGGCCGGCTGGGGGACGCCGAGGTATTCTTTCTGCCCCGACACGGGGCCGATCACAGCCTGCCGCCGCACCGGATCGATTATCGCGCCAATATCCGGGCGCTCCAGGCCTGCGGCGCGGAGCGGATCGTCGGGCTGGCGGCGGTCGGCGGCATTGGTGGCGCCTTCGGTCCCCGGGTCCTGGCCGTGCCGAATCAGATTATCGACTACACCTATGGGCGGGCCCAGAGTTTTCATGATGGGGACCCAGGCGAGGTTCGGCACATCGATTTCACCCATCCCTATTGCGAGGACCTGCGCCGGGCCCTGCTCGGGGCGGCGGGCGACGCCGACCTGGAGGTGGCGGACGGCGGGACCTATGGCGTAACCCAGGGTCCGCGCCTGGAGACGGCGGCCGAGGTCCTGCGCATGGAACGGGACGGATGTGATCTCGTGGGGATGACCGGGATGCCCGAGGCGGCCCTGGCAAGGGAGCTCGGGCTCCGCTACGCCTGTCTCGCCTTCGTGGTCAACCGGGCGGCCGGCAAGGGGAGCGGGGACATCCGCATGGAAGAGATCCAGGCCAATATCGCGGCCAGTAGCGCCCGCGTCGAGCGGGTTCTTACGGCCCTGGCCGGGGCACGCCCATCCTGATTCAGCGGTTCATCTTATCGAGCATGGCCCTGACCGAGCGCACCACCCGCTCCTGCAGATCTCTTGCCCAGAGTGGTTGGGGAACATTCCAGCCGATAACAATGCCGACGGCCAGGATGAAAAGGGTTTCCAGCATACGAGTCACCTGAAACAGAATCGGCGCCTATGGATTTCCTTGCGGTCGCAACCGCGCAGGCGCAAAGGACGCCAAGGGGCCTATGGGTCGGGATAACGGAGAAACCCTGTTATTTCCCGGCTGTCGGTAGCCGCGAGGCCGGATAGACCAGCTCGTCGGTGTTCTCGAGCAGGACCTCCCTGAACCGGACCTTGAAGAACCGCCGACCCACATCGAAGCTGAGAACCAGGACGCCGATCAGCACCAGGCTGTAGGCGATACTCCAGGCCTCCTCGCCGCCCCCGAGGGTATAGGAGGCCCACTCCGCGAGCGTGATGTAATCGGTGAGACCATCCGTCAGCAGCCAGCCGTCGATCCGCTCCTGGAACAGGGTATAGGGGATGTAGCCGATGAAGAATCCGGGCAGGGCCGCCAGGGCCGTCATATACCCAAGTCCGAGGCGGGCATAGGTGCGCACCTCGCAACCGACCATGAACACGGCCCCTATGGCGAGCAGGGGGCCGCCCACCAAGTGCCCCCAGTACAACCCCTGCTCGCCCGCGGCATTCGGGATACTGCCGACATCCAGCAGCCAGGCGCCGAGAAGGTAAAGATTGAACAGGACGATGGCGGCCATGAATCCCTGGAGCGGCAACATGCCGCGGAACATCCGGAAGGTACAGAGGGGAACCCCCTTGGCGCGGTAGCTTTTCTCCTGCATGAAGACCGACTCGGGCGCCATTACGGAGCACTCGGTGCCGAAGCCGCACTTGGCGATACCGATGCCGAGCACAATCCCCGGAAGCGCCAGCCAGACCACCTCGGACCAGCCGATCTGGCTCACCGCGCCCCCGATGGAGTCCCCGGCCACGGCCAGCACCAGGGGGACCCCGAGGAAGGCGAGCAGGACCCCGTTCAGGAGCCAGCGCGCCGGGTCGCGCCACGGGTTGTAATCGGGATCGTAGCAGGGATTATGGTGATCGGAGTGGCCGTGACAGCGAGCCGCGATATCCTGGGTCTCCTGATGGCGAAAGAAATCCCCCAGCCCGGCCCGGAGCGCGATGCGAAAGGCGAGGAACGCGAAGGGGATCCCGCTCAGGAGCACGACCCAGGAGGCGATGCTCATGGCCGGAATCCCGCCGACGAAGTGATGGGTGGTGCAGCCCGCGGCCAGCCGGGTGCCGAACGAGAACAAGAGCCCCCCGACGAAGGCCAGCGCCAGCATCCTCTTGTCATAACGCACCCAGCCGCGGATATCCCCCTCGGCGAGACCGACCAGCCGCGCCCCGAGCAGGGCGCCGATGATGGTCCAGTGGATGCCGGGCTCGTATACCCGGCCGACCCAATCCACGCCCAGGAACTGCTCGCTCGCCGCGTACATCTGGGCAAAGCCGGTGGTGACGACGATGAAATCCTCATAGTCCGAATGGATGTAATAGAGGATCTCCGCCATCCCGACGAACAGGCCGCCGAGCCAGAAGGGCCATTGTTTTTTCAGTAACGACATGCTTTCTCCGTGTCCCGCCGCGGCAGGCGTCAGCTTGCCCGTTGCGGGCTATCTGGTCAGTCTTCCGGTATACAGAGCTTCGACCGGGAAAATCATGGTGTAGTCATCCCAGTTGAGATTCCCGTCGACGATCTCGTATTTGAGGAATTCCGATTCCTGTTTGTATTTGTCATAATCCGGGTGACCCGATGAGAATATGAATGGCGCGAAATCCACATTTTGCTTATGCCCATCGGAGAATTCGATGCCTAATCTGTGCAATCCCATGTGATGTGCCTGCTTAACCGACAGTTCCGACATTATTTCAACCTCCGCGTGATGATTTTGGGAGAAATCGGTTTTTTCTTGATGAAATAGTCCACCCACTTTTCCACAATCTCATCGGCGTTTGCACGAACAAACTGCTCGAAATCTTTCCTTTTTGCCGGTTCTAAACCTTGTCCTTTATCCTTGAGCAGGATCTCGCTGATTCTTCCGTTCCAAAAGCGAATCTCGGCCTTGGTTTCTCTCCCGTTATATTTGCCATGTACATGTATCGGCTCGTGCTCGTTGCTATAGAAGAACAGCACTATTCCCAGATATTCATACAATTTCGGCATCGATATCTCCTTTGAGGGGCCTTGGAAATTGCCGGGAAGCAACTTTTCAAGCTCGTAGGCCGCGAACCGCATCGTTGGCGAGTGCCGTGCCCAACCTGGCGCGGGATATGCCACCGGCCTTTGTCAGTTTTCCGGAATACAGAGCTTCGACCGGAAAAATCATGGTGTAGTCATCCCAGTTGAGATTCCCGTCGACGATCTCGTATTTGAGAAATTCCGATTCCTGTTTGTATTTGTCATAGTCCGGTCCTAGGGGGCGTTCTCAATTGGGTGGTGTCTTAGGGGACATTTTCAATTCTCACACAAAGACACAAAGCCACAAAGGGATCGTGGGGCATGGGTAAGGCGCCCGTTGGCCGTCATTC
>JAIZWN010000284.1 GCA_020443945.1 Candidatus Thiosymbion ectosymbiont of Robbea hypermnestra
CGGTGACCCACCGACAAGTGTATGGGTTTGCTGCATATGATTTTCGGGGGATTCGGTTAATTGAGAACGCCCCCTAGTACCTCGTTTCCCTTTAGATTGCAGGTAACTCTCGTAGGATGGGCAGTGAGCGAAGCGAACCGCATCAATGGAAACCGCCAAGCCCGACAGCGGTTGTGAACGTGCAAAATAAGGTAAAACGGGACACTAGCCGGGCGGCGCACGGCTTCGTTGTGGTTTGGAGTCAGGGTAGGGCGCCTATACATAGCTAGCGAGGCTTTGCCTTAAGACGACGAGTGCTCAACGCGAGCTGCGTCGCAAACGTCCAATAGGACAGGATTTACAGGATTACACAGGATTTACAGGATTTTTTTCGTTGCTGAATGTTCTACGCCCGATCATGCCCTGACCAAGCCAGCAAGCGCCCTTCACAACAAACAAATCCTGTTAATCCTGTACGATTAGCTGGCGAGACGAGACTTCGCCAGTGAAGCGAGGTAGTCGGCTTCACCCCGAGGTTACCTGCCTCAGCAGCTCCAGGTAGCGTTGCGCCCATACCCGCCGGGAGTGGTGTTTCTCCACGTATTGTCGCCCGCGCTCGCCCATCCTGGCGGCCTCGGCGGGATGCTCGTGCAGGTACAACACCTCTTCGGCCAGGGTCTTCGGCGTCTCGGGCGGCACGACGGTTCCACCACCGGATTCCAGCAAGATTTCCGCGCTCCGCCCCTCGCCGGACAGGATCACCGGACATCCCATGCCCAGCGCCTCGAACATCTTCGACGGGTAGTTGGCTTTGAAGAGCTCGCTCTTTCGCAAGGCCACGATGCAGGCGTCCGCCGCCTCGTAGAAGCTCGGCACCCGTTCCTTGGGTTGGGCCGGGTAGAAGATGCAGTTCTCGAGGCCCATCCGCTCCTTCTGTCTTATCAGCTCCGCCTTTTCCGCCCCGTCACCGACGAAGGCAAAGAGAATGTCCCGGTCGGTAAGGCGTTGCGCGGCTTCGAGCAGGGTCTCCAGCTTCTGGCTCATGCCGTGGGCCCCCACGTAGACCACCACGAACCGACCGCCCCAGTCGAGCTCCTCCCGGTACCGGTCCCGTTTTCCCTGCCTGGAGAAAAGCTCGAACAGAACCCCGTTGGGCACCAGGGCAATCTTGTCTTCCGGCACCTGGTACTTGTCCTGGATCTGCGCCTGGTAGCCTTCGCCGACGGTTACCAATCGATCGCAGCGATGGTAAAGGCGTCGGGCCACACGGGTCAGCAGACGCATGAGGAGACCTTCCCGCATCAAACCGACGGCTGCGATCGATTCGGGCCAGAGGTCGCGGACCTCGAAGACAAAAGGACGCCGCTTGAGTCCGGCGATGAGATAACCGCCCAGTCCGGCAAAGAACTGGGGCGAGGTGGCCACCACCACATCCGGCGACGCGAGCCGGAAGGACCCGAGGACGGCCGCGACCATGAAACTCGCGAAATCCAGGGTCCGCCGAAAAAAGCCCTGGTTGGCGGCCATATAGCTCCAGACGCGGTAAACCTCGATGCCGTCCATGGTTTCGGTCTGCAGCAGCGCGTTGCGATAGCCCGCGTAGACCTTGCCGAAGGGAAAATTCGGCGCGCAGGTAAGTACCGTTACCCGCTCTCCCGCGCGCACCCATTCCCTGGCGTGTTCGAAGGTCCTGGAGGCCGGGGCGTTGGTTTCCGGCGGGAAGTTATCCGTCACGAACAGAATGTGCATGTCAGTCCCAATGAAGCACTAGCTCACTCGTTTTCCCTGATAGATCGACGCCGAGGCAGGTATTCGGCTCGCTGACGCCAAAACGCGGATGGTAGGTCGTTTGCTCGAGTACACAACTCCCTGCTCTGATTTCCAGACGAACGGTCTGACCGCCGGGCAGCCCTGATCGGCCCTGGGTGTGACCCGCCGGAATCTCCACGGACAGGCCGGGGTGGAAGTGAAAGCGGGCCTGTGCCTGGGTGCAGGGGCCCTCGATTTCGTCCCGCACCGAGAGGTATCCCGTACCGAGCCGCCAGCGACGTTTGTGCACGGGTCCTCCCGGCAAACGCCGGTAGCCGTCGTGGGCACAGCGCACCTCTATGCCATCTTGCGTCTGCTCGATCTCCGGGGTCCCGGGCCACGCCCGGCGGGCGACCCGGAAACCGGACCATACCTCGCTGGAATCCTGTTTGTCGACAACCACCGTATTGTGCGCCGCGGTCCCACGCTGCCGATTACGCTCCGGGCTGGTCCCATACCGGGATGTCCCCGAGTTCACAAGCACCCGTTGGCCGAAGAGGGAAAGCTCGAACGACAAGGTGTCCGCATGCGCATGTCCGGGGAGGTAATCGGGTCCGATCCGCCCCACGTCCAGCAGGGCACAGGCAACGCCATGGTTCAGGCGAATATAGCCGGTCTCGGCCAGATGGCGAACCGGGTCGGACGCCTGGGCGCGGACCGGCAGACCCAGGCGCACCGCGTAGGCGTCCAATTCCGCCGGTGGGCGGGCGATATCGAAGGCCGCGTCGTTGAACAAGGCAATCTCGCCATCGGGATGACACATCCGGGCGAGCCATTCCCGCATCGCTCCGCTCAGCTTGCGCAGACGCGCCTCCCAGGCGGGCTCTACCCCGGCGTCCGGGTAGGCCCGCAGCAGATTGAGCAGGTCGAGCAGATCCTCCAAGATCAGGCTGTGGTACATGGGACTGCGCTCGAAGTGGCCCCCGTCCGGTAGAATCTGCTCGCTCAGCTCCCGGTCCAGCAGGGCCAGACCCTTCTCCAGCCAGCGCCGTGCTTCCTCCCCCCGGAAGAAGAGTCCGGCAAACACCAACGCCTTGGCGTTGGCAAAGAGATGATTGCCCAGGAGATGATACTCCAGGCGCCGGCGCAGATAACGCGCCTGTACCGCCAGGCTTTGCACCCAGGCCGGCTCGAGGGCATTGCCCGCCAGGGCCCACTTGATCCAGTTCACCAGGCGCAGGGAGAGAGGGTAGGGCTCCCAACCGATCCCCACCGCCGGCGGATTCTCCGCCCGCCAGCGCTCGATCAGCGCGCGGTGCCGATCGGTCCGTCCCTGGGCGCCCTCGGCGTTCAGGTCGTCGAAGTAATGCAGATTGTAGAGCCAGAGCTTCTCCCAGGTCGGGTGATTCCAGTCGGAAGGGCTCTCGACCGGGTGCCGCTCGTTCAGAAAACAAAAGGTATTCCCGTTCAGGAGCGGGGAAGGACGCCGGGCCGGGGGTTGCCAAGGCCCCCCGGTAGCCCGGATTTCCGGCGCCGGCGACGGATCGGGCGCTGGTCGATAGGCCCGGAACCAGAGACGGCCATAGACCTGGGCCGGGCGCAGATACCGCACCGTATGGAACCAGCGCAACGCATGTGCCAGACCGTCCAAGGTCAGTACCCCATTTCACCTTATTTTGCGTTCTCAGCGCGGCGAGAAGCGGCCAGCCGCGAGGCGCGTGAGCGCGGGAATCGCCAGCCCTCTTTCAAGCTCGCGCGGTGGTGTTGTAATTTTGTTGTCCCTGGGTATATACACTGAATCCCGGAAACAACAAAGTTAGAACACTACCCCGTGTTTATCCGTGTCTGTCTCGGTGGTTCTTCAGTGCGGTTGGTCACGCCTCGTGGTCTTAAGGCCAAGCCTTGCTAGGGGTCCGCCAGCTCGATGCTTACCCGGCTTACCTCCAGCAGCTCCTCGACGGGGATGGGCGTGGGGCCGCCTTCCCGCAGGGCGGTCACGAAGGCCGCGGCGCAGGCCCGCTGGCCCTTGTCCTGTCGCCGCAGGTGTTGCCGCCGGAAGGAGGACCAGCCGAAGCCGGTGAGGGTTCGGAAGTTGTCGAGCCGCAACACCCGGCCGGCGGCAAAAACCTCCAGCCGCTCCTTGGGAAAGGTCTTGGAGCCGTTGGCGAAATAGTGGATGGTCCCGATGGAGCCATCGTCGAAGCCGAGCTGCAGGGTAACGGTATCCCCGGTGGGACCCCCCATCGGACCAAGCATCGCCGACCGGGAATGCTCGCTGATAGGCGTCCCGGCCAGGTAGCGCAGCAGATCGATGAAATGGCAGGCCTCGCCCAGGATGCGCCCGCCGCCCACCTCCGGGTCCTGGGTCCAGTGGTCCGGCGGGATCGCCCCGGCATTCACCGTCATCACCAGGGCCTTGGGTCCGGCCACGCCCGCGAGCAACCCCTGCATGGTCTGGACCAGGGGCGAGAAGCGCCGGTTGAAGCCGATCATGAGGTGCCGCGCCTTTCCGCGATCCGCCGCCGCCCCATAGGCCCGTGTGATCCGCGCCAGCTCCTCCGACGTCAGGCACAGGGGTTTCTCCACGAACACATGCCTGCCCGCTTTGAGCGCCCGGAGCACGAAACGGGCGTGGCTGTCGTGGCGGGTGCCGATGACCACCGCGTCGAGGGCCTCGTCGGTAAAGAGTCGATCGGTATCCGTGGTGGTCTCCTCGAAGCCGAACTTGCGCCCCGCATGCACGCCGCTCACCCCCCCGCCGGAGGCGACCGAGACCAGACGCACCCCGGCCGACTTGAAGGCCGGGATGAGCATCGAGGTGGCATAGCCGCCGGCGCCCACGAACCCCACCGACGGTTGTCGGGCCGCGCCGGCGACCGGGACCGGCGGCGGATGCAGACGCACGGTGGCCGTTCGCAACGCCTGATCCGACCGCGCCTCGGGGTCGGAATATTCCAGCAGGATGCCGAGCGAGGGTTCGCTTCCCGCCACCAGGGCATAGGCCCGCTCCGCCTGCTCCAGGGCAAAGCGATGTGAAATCAGGGGCCCCGGGTCCAGGGCGCCGCGGGCCATCAGATCCAGAACCGCCTCCAGGTTACGCTGCTCGGTCCAGCGCACGAAGGCCAACGGATAATCTTGCCCCTTTTCCTCGTAATCGGGATCGTAACGGCCCGGCCCGTAGGAGCAGGACACCTGAAAGGTCAGCTCCTTCTCGTAAAAATCCGCCCGCGACAGCGTGAGCCCGGTCACCCCCACCAGCACGATGCGCCCGCGCTTGCGGCACATCCGCGCCGCCTCCCGTACCGGCTCGCTGCTGCGGGTGGACGCCGTGATGATGACCGCGTCCACCCCGCGTCCGCGCGAAAAGGTCTCGGCGGCGGCCAGCGGGTCCCCACCCGCCGCCGGATTCACCACCTGGGCCCCGAAGCCCTGGGCCAGGGCGAGCCGCCCGGCATCCGGGTCGATGCCCAGCACCCGGCAGCCCTGGGCCCGCAGCAGCTGTACCGTCACCAATCCGATCAGACCCAGGCCGATCACCACCACCGCTTCACCCAGGGTCGGCGCCACCAGCCGGATGCCCTGCAACCCGATGGCCCCGAGCACGGTGAAGGCCGCCGCCTCGTCGGAGACCGCGTCCGGCACCTTGGCGCACAGGTTCACCGGCACGCTCGCCACCTCGGCGTGCCTGCCGTTGGAGGCCACCCGGTCGCCCACCGCAAATCCCGACACCCCGGCGCCCACCGCCAGCACCCGGCCCAGATTGCAGTATCCGAGCGGCAGCGGCTGGTCCAGCTTATCGAGCACCGCCTCCAGCGTCGGCGCCAGACCATCGGTCTTCATCTTGTCCAGCACCATCCGGACCTTTTCCGGCTGCCGGCGGGCCTTCTCGATCCACCCGGCCTTGCCGAACTCCACCAGCATACGCTCGGTCCCCGCCGAGACCAGCGTCCGCCGGGTGCGGATCAGAAGCGTCCCGCGTCCCACCCGCGGGCAGGGGACCTCGGCCACTTCCGTGGCACCGGTCTTCAGAGATTGCAGAATCTGTTTCAATTGCGTACCGCCTTGTGTGAACCTTGAAAAAGGGTCGAAACACCGCCCGGCCGCCGCTTGCGGCCTCAGAGTTTTTCGATTTCTTCTTGAAAAATTGCCGGGAAGCAATTTTTCAAGATCCCCTAACGACAGGGTTGACCAGCATGGGGTTTTTCCTTACATAGTTGAAAGTTCCCACAGTTGGCTATCCCTGGCAACCGGATTCCGACAATCCCCGCCGGAACGACGGTCGCATAGTTTGCTCGCTCCCGGCCGCCGACCACCGGCCGGCAGGGCCTTTGGTCGTGGGCAAGAAGGCTTTCGTTCATCAGGATTTCAGGATACAACACCATGAGTACCAAGGCCGCGGATACCGGCGCCCGGCAACCGACCCGGCTCGGGTCCGATCTGATCAACGAGGTGGGCAAGGTCCTGGTGGGCCAGGACACCATGGTGCTGCGCCTGCTGACGGGGCTCCTGGCCGGGGGGCATGTACTGCTGGAAGGGCTGCCCGGACTGGCCAAGACACTGACGGTGCACAGCCTGGCCCAGGCCATCGACACCGGCTTCTCGCGCATCCAGTTTACGCCGGATATGCTGCCGGCGGACGTGATCGGCACCGAGATCTTCAATCCCAAGGAGGGCACCTACAGCGTCAAACAGGGCCCCATCTTTTCCAACCTGATCCTGGCCGACGAGATCAACCGCGCCCCGGCCAAGGTGCAGGCGGCCCTGCTGGAGGCGATGCAGGAGCGCCAGGCCACCATCGGCGGTCACAGCTTCCCCATGGCGGAGCCCTTCCTGGTGCTGGCTACCCAGAATCCCATCGAGCAGGAGGGCACCTACCCCCTGCCCGAGGCCCAGGTCGACCGCTTCATGATGAAGGTCCGAATCGGCTATCCGTCGAAAGAAGAAGAACGGCGGATTCTGGACCGCATGGCGAGCGGTCAGCCGATCCCGGAGGTCAGGGTGGTCGCCCAGCCGCGGGACATTCTCGAGGCGCGGGCGGGGGTGTCCGAGGTCTTCGTGGACGACAAGGTGCGCGATTACATCGTCGACATCGTCCACGCCACCCGGCCCGAGGCCGGGAGCAAGATACCCGGCATCGAGGGCATGATCGAGCACGGCGCCGGCCCGCGGGCCTCCATCTGGCTCATGCTGGGGGTCAAGGCCCACGCCTTTCTGCAGGGCCGCGGCTATGTGACGCCCCACGACGTCAAGACCCTGGCCCCGGACGTCCTGCGCCATCGGGTAGGGCTGAGCTATGAGGCCGAGGCGGAGGGCATGGCGCCGGAGGCCATCATCCAGCGTATCCTCGATACCGTACTCGTCCCCTGAACCCAGTGCCCCGTTTCATCTCTGGCTCCCACGCTCCAGCGTGGGAGCAATTCCAGACGCTCCAGCGTCCTGAAATTCCGCCCACCGGAGCGTGGGAACCAGAGAGACCCGCCCGGCAGCGGCATGAACTATTCCCATGGGAAATTTATCCACAAATCAACGTAAATGGCCGCAATACCCCAACGGTCTTGTTATCTTCATACGATTTTTGGGTAGTGGTTAAATTCAAAGTGTCATGGTTGTGCAGCTTAACGATTCGATCCCCACTGCTTTTGCCATCCCTGGCGCCGGCAGATTCCGGCAATCCCTGCCGGAATGACGGG
>JAIZWN010000285.1 GCA_020443945.1 Candidatus Thiosymbion ectosymbiont of Robbea hypermnestra
TTGTCGTTGCTGAATGTTCTACGCCCGATCACGCCCTGACCACACCAGCAAGCGCCCTTCACAACAAAAAAATCCTGTTCATCCTGTACGATTAGCTGGCGAGACGAGACTTTGCCTGGAGCCCATGAGGTGTGAACTTTTTGTGCAGCGCACCAACTTGACTCATTTGTGAAGATGCAGGTGCCTCAAGGAATCGGTGGTGTCTTAGGGGGCGTTCTCAATTCTCACACGGGGATTCGGTTAATTGAGAACGCCCCCTAACAGATCACAAAACTACAACACTACCCGACACCCTTTACCGGCGGGAGGTCGAATCAGACACCGGAACGATTCGGGCCGGCCAAAGGCCCCCCACAGCCAAGGCAAAGATGGCGTTTTCCTGATCTATCCCAATCGAGCCGGTAGCCGGAATAGGGGAGAATGGCCGCCCTACGCCGCGCCGACGAAAGCGAGTCGGCTCCATTGCACGGGAGATCTTCATGAGTGACGCATTGAATTACCTGGTCAAAGCCCGCCCCGAGGCCATGGGCGCCTACTTCAAGTTTATGAAGCAGGCCGGAGACCACCTGGATACCCGTACCCGCGACCTGATTTCCGTCATCACCAAGGTCGCCGCCAAGACCGAGCCCGGCTTTCGCCAGTACCTCATGCGGGCGCTGCACAACGGGGCCAGCCCCCAGGAGGTGATCGACGCCTTGCTGATGGCCTTTCCGGTCCTGGGTCTCTCCAGGATCGTGTGGGCCACCGAGATCCTGCTCGATATGGATATTCCGGAGTTCCGCCCGGAGAATCTGAATGCCGAGCCGTCCTGGCACCGGCTCGAGGCCATGGAGAAGTTGCCGGAGGGGGACATCAGCTTTCTCGCGGCCGATGGTCGCCATCTGTTCGTCTCCCGCAAAAAGGGCGATCGGATCAAGGTCTTCGATTCCCGCTGTCCCCACCAGGTAACGGACATCCCCCATCTCGCCCTGAAGGACGGCAAGCTCACCTGCCCCAAGCACCACTGGGCCTTCGACGCCGAGACCGGCGAATGCACGGAGGTCGGTAATCGGCCCTTGCGGGCGTTCGAGCACAAGATCGAGGACGGCCAGCTGCTCGCCTACTGGTAACGAAACAAACTAGTGCCCCGTTTCAGTTTCTATTTCAGGTAGCTCCCGTAGGATGTGGTGAGCGAAGCGAACCGCATCGACTGCGTATCGGTTCATGAATCCCGGACACAACCAAAACAGGTTACGGTTTTGTCGGCATGCGCGTCGCAATCTGCTAATAGGACAGGATTCACAGGATTTTCAGGATTAACAAGATTATTTTTTTGTGGGTTCTGAACGTTCGCCGCACGGTGACACTGTGTCCAAAATTGACCCCTAGTCCGCTGTCGATTCCCG
>JAIZWN010000286.1 GCA_020443945.1 Candidatus Thiosymbion ectosymbiont of Robbea hypermnestra
AGGAGAACCTGCGCGCCCCCGATATCGCCGTGGGCAATGTCCCGGACGAGCCGGGTTGGATATCCGGGGCGCCGCCGTTGGCGGTGGAGTATGCCGATGTCGGTCAGGACGAACGGAACCTGCAGGCAAAGATTCGTACCCTGCTCGGGGCGGGGACGCGCTACGTGTGGGTCGTGCGCCTGACCGGACCGCGCCGGGTGGAGGTGTACGAGCCGCACGCTTCCCGTTCTCTGGCGTATCCCGGACAGCAGCTGAAGGCCCCCGGCATCCTCGCCAACCCGGTACCCGTGGAGGCCCTGTACGACCCCGAGGCGGCCCACGAGACCGCGTTGCGCAACCTGCTGCAACGGCGCGGCTACGCGGACCTGGACGCCGTGCGGGAAGAGGGTTGGGAAAAGGGTCGGGAAGAGGGCCGAGAGGAGGGTCGGGAAAAGGGTCGGGAAGAGGGCGAGCTGGGGTTGGTTCTGCACCTGCTCCGACGTGCGATTGGGCAAATCCCGGACGGCGACAGCCAACGGATTTACCGGCTCGGTCGTGACGAATTGGCCGCGCTGGCCGAGGCCCTGTCGGATTTCCGCGCCGCAAGCGACTTGACCGCTTGGCTGGAGCGCCATGTTTAATGCCCACCGACGCACTGTCCACGGATTACGCCGATTCCCACGGATTGTTTCGCTTTTAATCGGCGAGAATCGGCGTAATCTGCGGATTTAAAAGCGATTTGCGTTCATTGGCGTTCATTTGCGGCAAAAAATGATTCCCGGGTGCCAGCGGAGTAGGATGGGTAGAGGCGCGCCAACGAGCTTTGGGGATGTCGACAATCTTAACCGCGCCGAAACCCATCATCTTGCTTGGTGATGGGTTTCGGCGCGAGAAAAGCCGTGCCAAAAACCATTCCTCATGTTCGCGCCTCTACCCATCCTACACGCCTACGCGCTACCCCACGGATAGACACGGATTGTGATCTGCGTTTATCCGTGTCCATCCGTGGTTCTAAAGAATCCGCGATTCCCACCCACAAGAGACAAACCCGATACGATCAGGAAACGAGAGACCATGAAAGCAAAGATCCTCCTTGTTAACGGGCACCCAATGCAAGACAGTTATTGCGCCGCCCTCACCGATGCTTATCAAAAAGGGGCACAGGAGAATTATGATGTGCAGCGACTGGATTTGCGTAAGCTACAATTCGACCTGAATAGCCAGGGAGACGCGCGATACCGAGCCCAGCCCCTGGAGCCGGATATTATCAGGAGTCAGGAACTATTGACATGGTGTAATCATCTAACCCTTGTTTACCCTATTTGGTGGGCCACGATGCCCGCTCTCCTCAAGGGATGGTTCGACCGGGTCCTGCTGCCGGGATTCGCTTTTCAATTTCGAGGCAAAGGACCCGAGAAAGGACACGAGCGATTTATGAAAGGTCGTAGCGCGCACATGATCGTACCTTCCTTTGCCCCTTACGCTTTCTATCTTTTCGGTCACTGCAAGGCCCCCTACAATGTCGTTAAGCGTCAAACCATCGGGTTTGTCGGGTTTGGTCCCACCAAGTTGACCCCCATTGGTCTCGTGCACCTCAAGACCGACGAGCAACGACAAAAGATTCTGGACAAGATCGAGGGTATGGGGCGCCGGGGAGCAGGAATAAAAGCACGGTAATGATGGGTTTCGGCGCGGGAAGAACCGTGCCAAAAACCACTCCTCATGTTCGCGCCTCTACCCATCCTACGCGCTGGGGTTTGTCGCCCCTCTCGGGGCGACCTCACCCCAGCCTACCGGAAGAAGCCAGAGAGAAATACCCGATAGCCGCGGTCTTATGCTCCCTCTCCCACCGGGAGAGGGGCTTTTGGCCGTAGGATGGGCAAAGCGAGCGTCCATCAAACCGATCTCGAAGACTCGGTCATCCCACGGCGGTTTCCGCACCGCGACGGCTGGCCGGAAGGCACCAAGCGAAGCGTGCCCATCAATCGAGCCCGCGGGCTTCAATTTATCCGCAGATTTTCGCGGATTAAAAGCGAAACAATCTGTGGGAATCTGCGTAATCTGCGGATTCAAAATCACGGCTTTGGTTTGATAGGCTATTTGTTGGGGTTCGCTACGCTCACCCCAACCTACATTTCTCACCTGGACCGCGCGGCATGACTTGAGTTTTTAGACAGCCTCTCAGTGTCACCGTGCGACGGAAGTTCAAAGCAACAAAATCAAGAATCCTGTTAATCCTGAAAATCCTGTTAATCCTGTACTATTGGCGGAAAGCACGATCCATCAGGAAGCTTGGTGATGGGTTTCGGCGCGAGAAAGATCGTGCCAAAAACCATTCCTCATGTTCGCGCCTCTACCCATCCTACGCGCTATTAGCGGAAAGCACGATCCATCAGGAAGAGTTGAGGAAACCCAATGCGACCGAATTTTCGCGCATTCTTCGCCTCGTCCCTGACCGGCGGGCAGCGAGGCTGGCATTGGGTAGTCGGCGTACTGTTCGCCTTGCTCCTGGCGAATAGCCTCTTTCTGCTCGCGCGCAGGTATGGCTTCGGCTGTTCTCTCACTGCCTACGATGCGTGCAGCGTATCCGGCTTCTATCAGGCATCCGTCTTGCTGCACAGCCTGTTGGGCATTGTTCTGGTGCTGGGCGCGGTCGGCTTCGTGGTGCTCCATGTGCCGAGGAATCTGGAGGTTGCACGGAGCCGGTTACGGCTGCCCATCACCGGCGGGTCGATCGTTATCACCCTCGGGGTTCTGCTCTGGTCGGGTATCTATTTTCTCTTCAATGCCAAGACGGAGGATATGAATTGGCTCTATTACACCCACCTTGCAGGCGCGGCCCTGGTGGTGTTGGTCTATTTCGGTCACCGCGCCCTGGCCCGACCACCTCGAATATCGATGGTACTCAAGGGTGGGACGGTCGCCGTGCTCGGCCTGACGGCCACCCTGGTCCTGATCGAGCTGTGGGTTGCCCCCCAGGAGCCGGTTCCGGTCCGGGCGGCGGCTCCGGATACCCCGCCGCCGGGGGGATACCGGCCGCCGACCCAGGTCGCCCCCGGTCGTCCCGTCTTTCCATCGCCGGTGGCCCTGGCCAGTGGCGGCTCGGCCACCCGCGCCGAGCAGCTGCTTGCGACTGCGCCTACCGATGTCGGTCGGATCCGGCAAGAGGTCTCGGCGCAAGGGTACGCATCGAGGGCGCCGATCGGCGCCGAGAAATGCGCGCGCTGTCATGCGGACACGGTCGAGCAATGGGCGTCGTCCGCCCACCGTTTCTCCTCCTTCAACAACCCTTTCTATGTGGCGACGCTGGAGTATCTGCGCGAGACCCCGACCGAGCCGAACGAGTTCGTCGCGGCGCACCTGGCGTCCTTTGGCCTGCCCCAGGAAGCCACAGGAAGGGTCAAGTCGCGCTGGTGCGCGGGTTGCCACGATCCGTTGCTCATATTGACTGGCCGTATGCACGAGGATATCGACAAGGGTTCCGTCGCTGCCCAGGCGGGCCTTACCTGCCTGAGCTGCCACGCAATCGCCGGGATTCCGAATCACACCGGCAACGGCAACTACATCTGGAACGACCAGTACCGAGATAGCTATATCTTTTCGCAAGCGACCTCCGGTCTCGGGGTGTTGCTGCACGACATGTACCTCAAGGCCAACCCGGAGCGCCATGTCGCCGATTTGATGAAGCCCTTCTACAAGGACCCCGAGTACTGCGCCACCTGCCACAAGGTCAGTCTCGACCGCCCGGTGAACGACTATCGTTGGCTGCGCGGGCAGAACGAGTACGATGCCTGGCACAACAGCGGCGTGGCCCACAACGCCGCCCGCACCTTCTATCTTCCGCCTTCGGTCCGCAAGTGCCAGGATTGCCACATGCCGCTGGTGGACGCGCCCCTTGGTGATCTGGCCGCGACCGACGGCAAGGTCCGCTCCCACCGTTTCCTTGCGGCCAACACCGCCTTGCCCTGGCTACGGGGCGATACCCGGATGGTCGCGGAGACCGAAAAATTCCTGCGCGGAAACCGCCTGCGGCTGTTCGTCGGCGGGGTCTTGGGCGGTGACGGCGAAATCGTCCCGCTGACGGATGGGGCGCCGCATGGGCTTGCCGCTGACACCGACCGCATCGAGCTGCATGTGGTCGTCCGCAACCTGAACGTCGGGCATACCTTTCCCGGCGGCACGAACGATTCCAATGAGGCCTGGCTCGAGGTGACGGCGGCCGGCGACGGCAAAACCCTGGTGGCCGGCGGCATGGACGCGGGCGGACACGTCAGCGAGAACACCCGCATCTACAACCTGGTGGGCGTGGACCGGCAGGGCCGGCGGATCGACAAGCGCAATGCCCATGAGCTGGTCGCGCCCATCTATGTGGCGGTGATTCCGCCGGGTACCGCGGATCTCTCCCGGTATTCGGTTCCACTAGCGGAGTTGGGCGACCTGTCCACAGGCGCTTCGATCCAGGTCCGTCTGCTGTGGCGCAAGTTCAATCGCGCCTATACCGAGTTCGCCTTTGCCGCCAACCGGGAGGGATTCGCCGAGTTCGAGGCCGTGCCGGAGCTGCCGGTCACCGAGATCGCCGCCACGACCTTGAGGATCGAACGTAACGGGAGGCGGCTGATGGCGCGGGCCGAGGCACCGAAGTCCGTCGGGTCCGCGGCGCTGGCGCACGATTATGCGATCGGCTTTCTCCGGCAGGGGGATTTCAAGTCGGCCAGGCAGGTGATCGACGCGGTGCTCGACCTGGCGCCCAAGTGCGTGAATTGCCTCAGAACCCGGGCCCGCATCGAGATGGCGGAAGGCCGATTCGAGGCCGCCCGGCGCGCCTTGACCGAGGCGGAGCAGCTGGCGCCCGCGGACCCGCAGAGCGCATGGCTGTGGGCCCGGGTCCTGGTCCGGGAAGGTAACTATGACGCCGCCGCGGGCGCCCTGGACCGGGTGCTGGAGGTATTTCCCCAAGACCGCATGGCGCATAAACTCAAGGCGCGGGTGGCCTATCTCGATGGACGCTTCCGGGACTCGCTCCTGGCGGTCGCCACGGCGCTGGCAATCGATGCCGAGGACGCCACCGCCCATTACTACGCGATGCTCGCCCATCGCGCCCTGGGCAATACCGAGCAGGAACAGGCGTCCGAGGCCGCCTATCGGTATCACAAAGCCGACGAGACGGCGCAGCAGGCAACCCTGGCGTTTCGCCGGACCCAAGACGAAGCCAATTTCGCGGCCCAACGGATCAAGGTGTTCAGACTCCGGTAGAGTTCCAACTTGGTTGTTTCCGGGATTCGGCGTATATACCCGGAAACAACAGAATGACAACACCACCCAGGCTCCGATGAGAATATACAGTCTTTATGGCGCGGTAATTGCGCTGCTTCTGATTTCCGGCGGCTGCTCGCGGGAGGATGAGACCGGCGAGCAAAAGCCCGCGCCGGCGCCCTATACCTACGCGGATTCCGTCGAGCGGGTTTCGGGTCTGACGCGGCCTTTGCTGCGGGTGGAGCCTGCCGCCGAGCTCGGGATCGATTTCGTCCATGAAACCGGGGCGGCCGGGGATAAGTTGATGCCCGAGACCATGGGCCCTGGCTGCGCCCTGTTCGACTATGACGGGGATGGCCAGCTCGATGCGCTGTTCACGGACGGGCGGCCCTGGAACGACCAGTCGCCACGCCCGCTCGCGCGGCTCTACCGCAACGAGGGGGAACGCTTCCGGGAGGTCACCTCGGAGGCGGGTCTGGACGCGATCTCGGGGTACGGCATGGGGGTCGCCGTCGCCGATTACGACGCCGATGGTGATGCGGATCTGGTGGTGACGACGGTTACCGGCGCCCGGTTGCTGCGTAACGATGCCGGCGTCCTGGTCGATGTGACGGCCGCCGCCGGGCTGGAATACGGCGCGCCGGAATGGGCCACGTCCGCCGCCTGGCTCGACGTGGACCAGGACGGGTGGCTCGACCTCTTCGTCGCCCACTATGTGCGCTGGAGCCCGGAGACGGACATCTTTACGACCCTGGACGGCACCAACAAGTCCTACGCGACGCCGCAGGTCTACGAGGGACTCGACAACCGCCTGTTCCGTAACCTGGGGACTGGCCGGTTTGCCGATGTGAGCGCGGAGGCGGGATTGGTCTCGGGAGAAAACAAGGCCCTGGGCGTGGTGGTGCTCGATGTCAATGACGATCGATTCCCGGACCTGTTCGTTTCCAATGACACGGTCGCCAACAAGCTCTACGTCAACGACGGCGCCGGGGGATTCACCGACACGGCCTTGCTGGTCGGGGTCGGGTACGACGAGCTGGGCATGGCGCGGGCGGGCATGGGCGTGGACGTGGGGGAGTCCATCGCCGGGGCGTCGATGATCGGAATCGGCAACTTCAGTAACGAAGCCGTATCCCTCTACGAGCAGTTAGCCGAGGGGCAGGTCTTCATCGACGCCGCGCAGAAGCGGGGGATCGCGACCAAGACGCTGCCGCGACTGACATTCGGAACCCGTTTCGCCGATCTGAATCACGACGGACGCGACGACCTGATCCTGGCCAATGGACACATCGAGCCGGAGATCCAGAAAGTCCAGAGCGCGGTCACCTACCGCCAGCCGATCGATGTGTTCTTGGCCCGCGCGGACGGGCGGTTCGACAGCCTTGCCGACCTGACCGGGGCGCCGGTGAGTGAGGCGGTGGTCGGGCGCTGTCTGGCGCTCGGTGACATGGACAGGGATGGCGATCTGGATGGGCTGGTGTCGGTCAACGGTGGATCACCCCTGATCCTCCGTAACCAAACCGGCGGCGCGCGCGCGGTCCGGATCGACCTCGGGGATCCCGAGAGCGGCAACCGCGAGGCCCTCGGGGCAGAAGTCGTGCTCAGCGGCAAGGGTTGGTCTCGCGGCGAGACCGTGCGGGCGCGTGGGTCCTATCTGGGACACAGCCCCTATCGCTTACATTTCGGCGTACCCCGCGACGCCGGGGATGAGGTTTCAGTCCAGGTACGTTGGCCGGACGGCGCCTTCGAGGAGAGAGGCATGGTGCGGGTCGGGGGTCACTACCGCATCCGGCGACACGCAGTGTTCTGACTTTGTGGTTTCCGGGATTCAGCGTATATACCCAGGGACAACAAAGTTACGGCGCCACCGCTGACAGGTCGAGCCATTCTGCGTGGTTCGTGCGGTCTTCCAATCGTACAGGATTAACAGGATTT
>JAIZWN010000287.1 GCA_020443945.1 Candidatus Thiosymbion ectosymbiont of Robbea hypermnestra
AGGAGAACCTGCGCGCCCCCGATATCGCCGTGGGCAATGTCCCGGACGAGCCGGGTTGGATATCCGGGGCGCCGCCGCTGGCGGTGGAGTATGCCGATGTCGGTCAGGACGAGCGGGACCTGCAGGCAAAGATTCGCACCCTGCTCGGGGCGGGGACGCGCTACGTGTGGGTCGTGCGCCTGACTGGACCGCGCCGGATCGAGATATACGAGCCGCACGCTTCCCGTTCTCTGGCGTATCCCGGACAGCAGCTGAAGGCCCCCGGCATCCTCGCCAATCCGGTGCCGGTGGAGGCCCTGTACGACCCCGAAGCGGCCCACGAGACCGCGCTACGCAACCTGCTGCAACGGCGCGGCTACGCGGACCTGGACGCCGTGCGGGAAGAGGGTCGGGAAGAAGGCGAGCAGGGGTTGGTTCTGCGCCTGCTCCGACGTGCGATTGGGCAAATCCCGGAAAGCGACAGCCAACGGATTCGCCGGCTCGGTCGTGACGAATTGGCCGCGCTGGCCGAGGCCCTGTCGGATTTCCGCGCCACCAACGATTTGACCGCCTGGCTGGAGCGCCATGTTTGATGCCCACCGACGCACTCTCCCCACCGATTCCCGCAGCACGTCTCTACGAGTGCGGATGTGAAATCGGTTGCGCATTCCGGACCCCCACCTCAGGGAAAGTAATCCAGGGGAATCGGAATATGGATTCCGGACGGGTTACCGCGAAAGTCCCTATAGGCATCTTCCAACCCGTATTATGATTCCAGGTCCGAGCGAAAGTCTCCTGAAAACTGACGACAATGGCGAGGAGGTCGGAGATGGCGAAGCGTTTCATGGTATTGCCGAGTAAAGACGTAGGCAGGATCCGGTTGGTAACAATGCCCGAGGACATATCGCCTCACGAGGCCTATCGGTCCGTCACCAGCCTGATTGCCGAGGTCGAGCGCACCGACGAGGACCGCTGGGTGGAGGAGGTGCTGGACCGGCTGGAGGAGCACGGATTCCCGAATGAGGAATTCGTGCTGGGCCCACCTCTGGACTAGGGGACGTTCTCAATTCTCACACAAAGACACCAAGCCACAAAGGGATCGTGGGTCATGGGTAAGGCGCCCGTT
>JAIZWN010000288.1 GCA_020443945.1 Candidatus Thiosymbion ectosymbiont of Robbea hypermnestra
CGGCGGCGCCCCGGATATCCAACCCGGCTCGTCCGGGACATTGCCCACGGCGATATCGGGGGCGCGCAGGTTCTCCTCGTCCGGCGTAAATCCGGGATCGAAGCCGGCTGACTCCACGGACGGATCGCTCTCCAGCGCAAACCCCCCGCTCAGATTGGCCTTGGCGTGCCGCCCGCCGCTGGGCAGACACTCGATGAGATGGCCGTTGTCGAGCTCGTAAGGATCGCCGCAACGCAGCTGTTCCGCGCGGAAGGGACCTGTGGTGTGATCGTGC
>JAIZWN010000289.1 GCA_020443945.1 Candidatus Thiosymbion ectosymbiont of Robbea hypermnestra
CATGGTCGTTTCCCTTTACCCTTGTCTCTCTTGGTGGCTTGGTGTCTTTGTGTGATGTTCGACGTGACTCAGGTAGACACCTAATCACTTGAGAATTTACCACTACCCAAAATTAGAATACTACCCTCAAGTCGCCGGTTTTTCCGCGGCGGCCGCTCGGCGTTGTTCGATGAGTGCAATCACGTCTTCGACCATTTTTTCGGCGACCAGTCGGTTACCCGCCTCGGATAGATGCCACATGTCTACATAGTAGGGCTCTTCCCGATGGTCGAAAAGGCCGCTGATATCGTGAAACCGCGGATGGTTGTTCAGTATCCCGGATCGGCGCACCCGCCGGTACAGGTCGTCGTAGACCTTCTCGGATAGCAGCAAACGCCTGGCCGCGGCCTGCTCGCGCGGCGAGCGATGCCGCTTGGAAAAGATGTTGGGTTGCCAGTAGAACAAGGGCTCGAATCCGTAGCGGTGGCCCAGGGATTCGACGGCGGCCAAGTTGGCGGCATAGACATGCAGGGTCCGCCGGGCAAGCTCGTTGCCCAGCGGCCGGGATCGCGACCGATCCTCCGGTGCTGACCGGATGCGCCGGCGCAGGCTCACCCTCAGGCGGTTGAATCCCCAAAAACCTTTGGTCAGGAGCTGGCGGCCCGTGTGCTCCAGCAATCCTTGTGGTCGGTTAAGGAGGTCGAATTCCGCGCGCCGCAGCCACTCGTTCACCGAGACGCCCGCTGCTCCATGGGAATGTCGCAAAAGCCCATCCCTTTCAACGGCTGGCCGCCGTTGAAAATGGCGGTCCATCCCTGGACCGCGTCGGGTGTCGCCTTCCGCGACACCCTCTCCATGGGTATGGGACGCGATCAGGTCGTTGACGCCGTCGTAGAGAAGCACGATATCGGGAATCTCGCCGCGGTGGGTGCTGCGCAGCAGGAGGATCGCCGCCTGGGTGCTGACATAGCCGAGCTGGCCGTAGTTTGTCACCTGGGCGCGATACCCCCGCGCGTAGAGCAGCTTGCTCAGATACGAGGCGATGGTGTGGTCATCCCGCACATCGGAGCCCCACATGGTGGAGGCGCCGAAAGCGAAGATCCGCACCGGCGGCGGGCCGGTGGCCGGGGTCCTCTGCGGAGAGTGTCGGGTGTCGCCTTTGGCGACGGCCTCTCGATGTCGCAAAAGCCCATCCCTGGGCGTTTGCGCCGCGGAATCGGAAAATGGCGATTTCCCGATTCCTTCATTTTCAACCGCGTACCGCAGTCGAAAATGGCGATCCATCCCTGGACCGCGTCGGGTGTCGCCTTTGGCGACACCCTCCCGGTGAGAGAGGACATATAACCTTACCGCCAGGGATGGCAAACGGAAAGATTCGTGTCTGCCTTCGTGGTTCTTGTTTCCAGATGGCAGGACCCCACGCCCAGCCCCTCGAACCTTCAGCGGTTACCAGCCACCGCCCACAAGACGGAAATCGCAGAGACCATCCGAAAACTCGGACAACCAAAAGGACAACTCGAATGATTCGACTTTTGCACTTTATCGAAACCAAATGGATTGCTATCACGCTATCCATACTCTCCGCAATTACCTTCCTATCCCTCTGGCCCCTTGAAAACCTACCCTCGGTGCCTGGAACCGATAAAACCCATCATATCATCGCCTATGCCGCTCTTATGTTTCCAACCGCCTTGAGGAAGCCGAAAAAATGGATGTTGATCGGTTTGTTCTTCATCGCCTACAGTGGCACGATCGAATTCGTGCAACCCTACATAAATCGTTATGGGGACTGGCTGGATATGGCGGCAAACACAGCAGGGGTTATTTGTGGTTTAGTGCTCGCCGAGCTTGTCATCTACCTTTTCCCCTCTCGCTACCGAACGACGCCGCGCTCGACTGATCGGCCACATGGGTCGCCTCCATGACGCTTAGCGGCCGGTGCCGCGGGCCGGACATCCTCTCCGACTCCCACGCTAGTGAAATACGGATCACAAAGTTAGAACACTACCCTCAATTGAGTCCATGTAGGGCGGGAAAGCGCCGCGGTACCGTGGCGTTTTCTTGCCCTACGTGCTCCGGAGACCGACCACCGGTCGGGTGTCAGAAGAACCCTAACGGGTTTTTGTCGTAGGACATCAGCACGTTTTTGGTGTGACGGTAATGATCGAGCACCATCTTATGGGTTTCCCGGCCAAAGCCGGATTTCTTGTATCCGCCGAACGAGGCGTGGGCGGGATACAGATGGTAGCAATTACACCAGATGCGGCCCGCCTGAATGCCGCGGGTCAGGGTTTGCATTTGATGTACATCGCGCGTCCATACCCCGGCGCCCAGTCCATAGAAGGTGTCGTTGGCGATTTTTAGTGCTTCGGCCTCGTCTTTGAAGGTGGTGACACACAGGACGGGGCCGAAGATCTCTTCCTGGAAGATGCGCATCTTGTTATTGCCCTTGAATACGGTAGGCAGAATATAATAGCCGTTCGGATAAAGCTCATTCGAATAGGCCTTGCCGCCAATCAGGAGCTCCGCCCCTTCTTGTTTTCCGACGTCGATGTAACTCAGTATTTTTTCATACTGATCGCGGGAAACTTGCGCGCCCATGGCCGTATTCGTATCGAGTGGGTTGTCCATCGTGATGGCCTCGATACGCTTGAGACACCGCTCCATGAATTCATCGTAAATGGCTTCCTGAATCAGGGCGCGGGATGGGCAGGTGCAGACCTCACCCTGGTTGAAGGCGAACAGAACCAGCCCCTCGATGGTTCTATCGAGAAAGTCGTCGTCTTCCGCCATGATGCTGTCGAGGAAGAGGTTCGGTGATTTCCCTCCCAGCTCCAGGGTTACGGGAATGATGTTTTCCGAGGCATACTGCATGATGAGCCGACCGGTGGTGGTTTCGCCGGTGAAGGCGACCTTCTTGATGTCCGGATGGGTTGCCAGGGGCTTGCCTGCCTCCGGGCCGAAGCCATTGACGATATTCACGACCCCGGCGGGCAGTAGATCGGCGATTGTTTCGATTACGAAGAGGATGGAAACCGGGGTTTGTTCCGCCGGTTTCAGCACCACGCAGTTACCGGCCGCCAATGCAGGGGCCAGCTTCCAGGTTGCCATCAGGATCGGGAAGTTCCAGGGGATGATCTGACCCACCACGCCCAGGGGTTCATGGATTTCCATGGCGACGGTGGCGGCATCGAGATCGCTGACCTCTCCCGCCTCGGCGCGAATGACACCCCCGAAGTAACGGAAGTGATCGATTACCAGTGGCATGTCCGCCCCAATCGTTTCCCTGATCGCCTTCCCATTGTCCCAGGTCTCGACCAGGGCCAGCCTTTCCAGGTTCTCCTCCAGGCGGTCGGCGATTCTGAACAAGAGATTGCTGCGCTCGGTGACCGAGGTTTTTCCCCAGGCCCCGGCCGCCTTCCAGGCGGCGTTGACGGCCAAGTCGATATCCTTATGATTGGATTTCGGTATTTTGGTCATTAGGTTTCCGTCGACGGGCGAAATGGCATCGAAATATTCATTGTCCACGGGGGCCGTCCACTCCCCTCCGATATAATTCTCGTATTGGCGCTCAAATTGCGGTTTTTGATAGGACATGGGGTCCTCCTCCTTCGGGTGTGGGCGGTGAAAAGGCGCCTTGAAAAATTCGGTAGTATTCTAACTTTGTTGTTTCCGGGATTCGGCGTATATACCCAGGGACAACAAAATTACAACACCACCAAAAATTCTCAGGTGCCCTGCGGGTGGATTTGTGGTCTACCTTACCGGATTTATGCACATGTGTGTTCGGCGCGTCCGGCTGCTCGCCGGTATTCTGGTCCTGATAGCCCCCGTCACTGTTCCCGCCGCCGCGGAATCGGCTGACGCGGGTCCATCCCCGGCGGCCGCGCCGGCGCCCCCGGCGCCGGTCACGCCCGGCCGTCCCCACGGCGCCCCCTACGACCCTCACGCCCGGCTCGGCCCGGAGGTCCAGCTACGGATCGCCCTCCAACACCAGGCGGAGGGGCGCCCGCGGGAGGCCCTGGCGGTCCTGTCCGCGGCCATCGGCAACCACCCGGACCAGGCGCGGCTCTACGCCGTGCGCGGCAGTCTGCTGCTGGAGGCCGGCCGCGTCGCCCCGGCGCTGGCGGACCTGGAGCAGGCGGTCACGCTCGATCCGGACGACGCCGAGGCGCTCACCAACCGGGCCCAGGCCTACCGCCGGTTCGGCCGCGTCGAGCAGGCCCTGGCGGATCTCGACCGGGCCCTGGCGCTCGATCCGGCTCTCCTGGCGGCCCGTTTCAATCGCGGCGCCTTGCGCTACGGCGCCGGCGATTACCGGGGCGCCCTCGAGGATTTCGACCATTGCGTCGCCCTCGACCCTCATTTGCCCGGACCCTACTTCAACCGGGCGTCGGTCCAGGATGTCCTGGGGAACGACCAGGCCGCAATCGCCGATCTGAAGCGCTTCCTGCGCATCTCCCGGAACGAGGACTGGAACGACCAGGCCCGGCAGATGCTACGGCTGCTCGAAAATCCAAAGGGCGTACCGGCCACGCCCGGACCCGAGCCGCTGGGCCACGGCGGAGAACGCAGAGGGAATGCCAGGTAGCCCCTAGGATTCCTTGAGGGACCTGCCTCTTTACAAATGAGGTAGTGCTGTGATCTATAGGATGATAGGACAGGCAAAGCCTAGCGTGGTCTCGCGCCCCATCCTACAGATTTTAG
>JAIZWN010000290.1 GCA_020443945.1 Candidatus Thiosymbion ectosymbiont of Robbea hypermnestra
GCTCTCGATGGGAGGCCTCGGGTCGCCGTCCCTGGCCGCTGGATTCCGGGGTCCCACCCGGAATGACGGTGCGGTGGTACCGGCAACGCTAAGAGCCGTCCGAGACCACGGCAGAATTCTTCGTGGCTTGGTGGCTTGGTGGCTTGGTGGCTTGGGGTGAGAATACGGAAGGCGGTGACCCACCGACAAGTGTATGGGTTTGCTGTGTTTGATTTTCGGGGGATTCGCTTAATTGAGAACGCCCCCTAGGGGGGTTATCCGGTCGCTGAGAGCGGTTTTAACGTGCAAGATGTCATGAAACGGGGGGCTGGCCGTGGGTTTTGGGTTCCAGGCGGCGGTGGATTTCCTGGCGCAGGCGCTTTTGCGTGGCTTGGTCGGTGACGGGTGTGCCTGCGGCGGTGGTGATGAAGAAGATGTCGTCGGCCTGGGCGCCGATGGTGGCGATCTTGGCGTTCTGGAGCCGGATGCCGCAGGCGTCGAAGATGGCCCCGATTTCGGCGAGCAGGCCCGGCCGGTCGAGGGTGACCAGGCGCATGACGGTTCTGTGGTTGCGTTCGTCCGCGGAGAATTTGAGCTGGGTCGCGGTGGGAAAGTGGCGGAGCTGGCGGGGTACGGGGCGCGTGACCTTGAGGTCCGGGGTTTCTTGTTCCGTCAGCTGTTGCTCCAGGGCCTTTTGTATCTGTTGCACTTGATTGTCGTCGAGGAGGGGGGAGAGTCCTTCCGTTTCCAGCACATAGTAGGTGTTGAGCGCCATCTGGTCGTCGGTGGTCATGATGCGGGCGTTGAGGATGCTGAGCCCCCAGCGATCCAGTAAGGCGGTGGTCCGGGCAAACAGGTGTTTGCGGGCCTGGGTGTAGAGGAGGATTTCGGTGCCGCCGCGGTGGGTGACCGGTCGGATGGCGACCAGCGGTAGGGCCTCCGTGGGGGTTTGCAGGATGGTTTTGGTCTGCCAGGCCAGCTCGTCGGGGGAGTTGTGCAGGAAGTAGTCGAGGCTGAATTTGATCCACAGGGCGGTGCAGTCTTGGCCGGTGATGTGGTGCCGGGCGAGCAGGCGCAGGGTTTCGGCTTGTTTGTGCTGGATCAGCTCGTCCTGGGCCTGGGGGTTGTCCAGTCCCCGCCCCAGGGTATCCCGCGTGCTGCGGTAGAGGTCTTGCAGCAGGATGTCTTTCCAGGAGCTCCAGCATTCCGGGTTGGTGCCCTGGATGTCGGCCACGGTCAGCAGGTAGAGGTGGTCCAGGCGAGTGATGTCTCCGACCCGGGCGGCGAATGCCTGGATGACGTCCGGATCACTGATGTCTTTATGTTGGGCCGTCATGGACATGAGGAGGTGGTGTTCCACCAGCCAGGCGACGAGTTGGCTGTCGTAATCGGAGAGCTCGTGGGTCCGGCAGAAGCTCCAGGCGTCGCGGGCGCCGATCTGGGAGTGGTCTCCGCCGCGACCCTTGGCGATGTCGTGGAAGAGACCGGCCAGACACAGGAGTTCGAACTTGGGGATGGTGCGGGCGATGTCGATGCACAGGGGGTGTCCCGGCGGTTCTCCGGGGATCATGAAGGAGCGGAGGTTGCGCATGACCCGCAGGCTGTGCTCGTCGACGGTGTAGGCGTGGAAGAGGTCGTACTGCATGCGTCCGACGACGTCGGCGAAGACCGGCAGGTAGGCGGCGAGTACGCCGTATTGGTTCATGCGTTGCATGGCGTAGGTGATGCCCGGATAGCGCATGATGGCGATGAAGAGATGGCGGGCGCGCGGGTCGCGGCGCACCTGGTTGTCGATGAGGTGGCGGTGTTCGCGGATGAGGCGGATGGTGCTGGCCCGGATGCCTTCGATGTTCGGGTGGGTTTGCAGGATGTGGAAGATTTCGATGAGGGCTACCGGGTCGCGCTGGAAGATGTCGTCCCGGGTCACCTCGAGGAAGCCGCTGCGCGACTGGAACCGCTCGTTAATGGCGACCGGCGGCCCGAGCCGGTCGTGGAGCAGGATGGCCTCCCGGAAGAGCTGGAGCAGCATTTCGCCGAGGCGACCGAGCTCCATGACCGTGCGGTAGTAGCTCTGCATGAGCTGCTCGACCGCCAGGTTCTCGTTCTCGTCCGTGAAGCCGAGCTCCTCGGCCAGGGTGCGTTGGTAGTCGAAGAGCAGCCGGTCCTCGCTCCGGCCGGTGAGGCGATGGAGGGCGAAGCGGATGCGCCACAGGAGGGCTTGGCTCTCCAGCAGGAGCTGGTGCTCGTTCTCGGTGAGGAAGCCGTGGCCGACCAGGTCGTGCAGGTTCTCGGCGCCGAAGTGGCGTTTGGCGACCCAGCCGATCATCTGGATGTCGCGCAGTCCGCCGGGGTTTTCCTTGATGTTGGGCTCCAGGTTGTAGGCGGTGCCGCCGAATTTGTGCCAGCGGGCCTGTTGCTCTTTGATTTTGGCGGCGAAGAATGCCTCGCTCGGCCAGATGCGGTCGGGGGCCGTGGCGATGCGCATGCGCTCGCACAGGTCCGACGAGCCGGCGAGCCGGCGCGCCTCGATGAGGTTGGTGATGACGGTGGCGTCGGTCTCGGCTACCTGGACGCAATCCGCGACGGTGCGGACGCTGTATCCCGGCTTCAACCCGATGTCGAAGAGGAAGGTGATCAGCTCCGCGCCGACGGGGCTCAGGGTCTCTACCTCCGAATCTTCCAGGAGGATCATGATGTCCACGTCGGAGCCCGGATGGAGCTCCCGGCGTCCATAGCCACCGACCGCCACCAGCGCCGCGCCCGCCCCTGCCGGCAGGTGGCGTCGCCAGACCTCTTGCAGCAGCATGTCCACCAGGTGACTGCGCGCGAGAATCAGATCGCCCACGGGCGCGCCCTGGTCGTAGCGTCGGAACAGGCGTTCCGTGGCTACGCTCAGGATGTGGCGAAAGACGGCGACGGGATCGTCCCGGCGCTCCAGACGCCGTTGCAGCTCGGCCCGGAGATCGGACCAATGGTCGCCTTGTCCTGGATCGTTGCTCATGGTGTGGGTGGGCTCTCGCGTTCTTCGTCGCGCAGGGTCAGGATTTCGTGGCCATCCTGGGTCACCAGGATTGTATGCTCCCACTGGGCGGACAGGCTGCGGTCCTTGGTCACCACGGTCCAGCCATCGGGCAGCCGCTTGATGTAGCGCTTGCCGGCGTTGACCATGGGCTCCACGGTAAAGCACATTCCGGGCTCCAGGGTTATCCCCTCGCCGGGGTTGCCGTAGTGCAGCACCTGCGGCTCTTCATGAAATTCGCGGCCGATGCCGTGACCACAGTACTCCTGCACCACCGAATAGTGTTTTCCCTCGACGAAGCGCTGGATGGCGTGACCGATATCGCCCAGACTGGCGCCAGGTCTGATCCGGGCGATGCCGATGCGCATGGCCTCCTGGGTGATTCGGCTCAGACGCCGGGCGAGGATGGAGGGTTCTCCGACGAAGAACATCTTGCTCGTGTCGCCATGATAGCCGTCCTTGATGAGGGTGATGTCGATATTGAGGATATCGCCCTTTTTCAGGCGCTTATTCCCCGGAATACCATGGCATACCTGGTAGTTGACCGAGGTGCAGATAGACTTGGGGAAACCCTTGTAGTTGAGCGGGGCCGGAATGGCCCGTTGCTTACCGACGATGAAATCGTGACAGATGCGATCCAGCTCCCCGGTGGTGACGCCCGGGCGGATATGACCGCCGATCATCTCCAGCACCTGGGCCGCCAGGCGACCGGCCACGCGCATCCTGGCGATTTCCGCGGAGGTCTTGATGACTACGCCCTTGGTACGGGGGGCGGCGCCCATGGCGGAGATGGAAGGGGCTGGTAATGACATGGAGAATTGCTCGAATCTAGCCGACCATGGTATAAAACGGGCTGCGGTTCGGCAAACGGACCGTCCACCGCCATGGCGACGAACAGCCTGTCATGGCGGCGATCCAGGGGAGCGAAAAACGATCGTTTTTCGCTCTCGTTTTTGGGTCCTTCCCGGACCGGAGCGACCCGGCGGTCGCCACTGGTCCCTTGAAGGGCGCCTTGAATGTTTCAAGGTGCCGTGAAACCACACACGTATCGACACGGCGAGCCGGGTGCCCGCGTAGCGGGTCGTTTGCCGGGATGCGTGGAGGCTGAACCCGAACCACAGAGGTCCCGACCCATGAGCGAAGTTTCCATGCGCGACATGCTGGAAGCGGGCGTGCATTTCGGACATCAGACCCGCTACTGGAACCCGAAGATGGGGGCCTACATCTTCGGCCAGCGCAATAAGATCCATATCATCAATCTCGAGAAGACCCTGCCTCTGTATCAGGAGGCGATGAACTATCTCGGGTCCCTGATAGCCAACAACGGCAAGGTCCTGTTTGTCGGCACCAAACGGGCGGCGCGGGACGCCATCCACGAGCAGGCGCAACGGTGCGGCATGCCCTTCGTCGACCATCGCTGGCTCGGCGGTATGCTGACCAACTTCAAGACGATCCGCGATCGCATCCGACGCCTCAAGGAGCTGGATGCGATGTTCGAGGACGGGAGTATCGACCGCTTCAGCAAAAAGGAGGCCCTGGGCCTGAGTCGGGAACGGGGGAAGCTGGAGCAGAGCCTGGGCGGCATCAAGAATATGGCCGGGTTGCCCGACGCCCTGTTCGTGGTGGATGTGGGCTACGAGAGGATCGCCATCAGCGAGGCCAACAAGCTCGGGATCCCGGTGGTCGGCGTCGTGGATACGAACAATGATCCGACCTGTGTGGACTATGTCATCCCCGGCAACGACGACGCCATCCGCGCGGTCCGCCTGTACATCGAGGGTGCCGCCGCCGCGGTATTGGATGGGCGCTCCACCGCCGCCGCGATCGCTGCCGGGCGTGAGGGCGAGTTCATCGAGGTGAACAACAAGCCGGCCGAGACCAAGACCGCCGAGCCGTAATGCAGTAGCAGGCTCGGCCACGGACTGTGTGTCCGTCGGCGAAGGTAGGGCGCCTTGAAAAATTTGGGACCTATATACATAGCTAGCCAAAGCCACGACTCCGTAACCGTTCAGCCCCCACCGCGTCATTCCGGCAGGGATT
>JAIZWN010000291.1 GCA_020443945.1 Candidatus Thiosymbion ectosymbiont of Robbea hypermnestra
TCTATAGGATGATAGGACAGGCAAAGCCTAGCGTGGTCTCGCGCCCCATCCTACAGATTTTAGGACTACCGAAAATTCTAAGGTACCCGTGCGGGGTAAAGAGGCCCCGCCATTTTTTCAAGGTCCCCAAAAATCCTGTTTGATCCGCAGATTACGCAGATTTGCACGGATCTCTCAAGGGGAAGCCGAATTTTCCTATAGGAAAATGCGATTCAAAGGCATTGTTTCCCGCGCCCGCGAAGAAAGACGTAAAATCACGGTAATTGATTAGCGAGGCAGCGTCTCGCGCGGCATCGCTCCGAAGAGAGACGTCCCGTACGGGTTGGAGGTTGTCAGGATGCACCGGAAGCGAAGTCGGAAGGAATTGGATCAGCGGCCTGCGTGTCGGAACGGAACACGTCCATGAGCCCGCTGACCAGAGACTTTCCGCGTTTGCGTGCGGTTTCGATGATGGTCTTGAACGCCGCATAGACGTTCGCCCCGTCGGTACTCTTCGAGCAGTGCGAGACCTTGCGCGCGATCACGGCGGGGCGCAAGGCGCGTTCGGCCCGATTGTTGGTCGGCTCGGCAACCTCGGGTTGATCGCGGAAGCGCAGCAGATTGCCGCCAGCGTGATGCCAACCAAGTTGGTCGAGCAGGCGTTGGTTGTCGGGGTCGTCCAAAGACCGCGGCTTAAGATGTCGATCCATGGCCTGCTTGATGTTCTGTGCTCTGCGGGTGTAGTCGTCTACGCCCCCGGCATGATAGCGATGCCACAGCGCGATGGCGTCTTTGAGCAGGGCTTTGAGCGTTTCCCCGAAGGTGCGGGCCGGTCCGGCTTGGTCTTCGAGCACCTTGTCGATCGAGCGGATGATGTGGTAACAGCACTTTTGTTGTGCCACCAGCTCAAACGCCCCAGCGTCGTACGCTAGCGCGCGGTCGGTATGCATCACGCCGCCATAATCCGAGGGGATGAGCTCGCGGACCTCCTGGTTGCGATGACGTAAACGGATTTGGTAGACCGTTGCCTCATCGGTGTCGAAGCCCATCAGGTAAGCCGACTCGCCATTGATGCGCCAGCCGGTGTCGTCGGTAAACACCCGCGTGGCGTCTTTCACACGGGCACGCAACTGCTGGTATTCCGCCCCAACCTCTGCTTGGTTGCGGCGCACGGCGTCTTGCTGGATCGCGCTTTGCGTGATGGATACCCCGCACAGTTCGCGCAGGATCGTCGGCACCTTGCGCATCGGTACCCCGATGCCGTAGTGCAAGGCATGGGCGCGCGCGAATACGCCATTCCCCACACGGTGCGCCGTCGCTCCGTGTTGGCTCGGATCGACTTGCGGATGTTGCCCGCGTAGCGTGCACCCGCAATCGAGGCACTTGCGCACCTCCAGGAAGTACGCGGTCACCTGCGGTTTCGGTGACTCGCTGATGTCCGTGCAGAAGGCGCGCTCAATGCGCACCGCACCGAGGTTGGAACTGTCGCAGAACGGGCAGCGATCCCCTGGCAGCGGCACTTGGACTCGGTGCGTGATGTCTTCTTCGGCGGGTAGATCGCGGCGGCTGAACTTACCCGCGCCAGGTTTCCGTCCCGGCTGCTTCGGGTTTGCCTTCTTCTCACCCTTGGCGAAGGGTGCGGCTTGCCGCTTAGAGGAACGTTCTTTCTCTTCGAGTCGGCGCTCGAACGCAGCGATTTCCGCGGCCAGACGCGCGTTCTGTTCTCGCAACTCCATAACAAGTGCGATAAGCTCTTGAACGCTCAGTTCTGACAGTTCCGCTTCACTCATGCCGGAAAACGATACGCCGGCAGATTCGCCTTTTCAAGTCGTTACGGTGAACTCCTTATGCCTCAGAAAAGATTACTCCCGTATCCCTCTCATAGATTACTCCCGTATCCCTCTCATAGATTACTCCCGTATCCCTCTCATAGATTACTCCCGTATCCCTCTCAATCATGCCTAGCCCTTCGGCGATCCTGGATCGCTAATCAATTACTGCTGAAAAACCTGTTTGATCCGGATTTACCTTGGTTCGAGGATATGACAGTACGATTAGCTCTCGGTTTTTTGGGT
>JAIZWN010000292.1 GCA_020443945.1 Candidatus Thiosymbion ectosymbiont of Robbea hypermnestra
TCTATAGGATGATAGGACAGGCAAAGCCTAGCGTGGTCTCGCGCCCCATCCTACAGATTTTAGGACTACCGAAAATTTACCACTGCCGTTTTGTGATCTGTGATGCTTGAATCCGCAGATTACGCAGATTCTCGCCGATACCTAAGACTTGATCTCGACCACCTCCACGGCGCTACGTGTTATCCAGGCGTCGCGGCCGTTGGCGAGGATGATGTGGACCCAGCGTGCGCGGGTTTCGCGGATTTCGACCTCGGTACCGGCGGGGAGTGGTTGGGCAAAGCGCATGGGGGCGTTGGGGGAGTCGGCGGCGCGGGCGATGGTCTCGTTGGCGATGAGCACGGCCGGTTCGGCGCCGGCGGCGCGGGTCTCGAGGGTGGCCGAGAGCAGGAGTCCCAGCCAGGCCAGCAGGGGCAGGAATGCGAGGTTGCGGGCGAGGGGAGAGCGCCGGTAGATGGCGAATGCGAACAGGAGGGCGGCGAGGAGGAAGCAGAAGGCGGCGAGGGCGGCCTGCTCGGCGGGGTTGAGGAGGTGACGCCAGAGGAAGAAGCCTTCCAGGGCGCCCTCGGGCGCGGGTTTGGGTACCCAGGCCGGCAGGAGGGCGCGGGCGTGGTGGAGGTTCTGCCGGGCCCGCGGTTGGTCGGGGTCGAGGGTCAGGGCGCGTCGGTAGGCGAGGATGGCCGGTCCCAGCCGTTCGGCCTGGAGCGCGGCGTTCCCCAGGTTGGTGTAGAGGTCCGCCGAGCGCGCGCCCTGGGCCGCGGCGTGCTCGAACAGGCGTTGGGCCTGGCGGAAACCGGCCAGGCGTTGGTCCCGACCGGTCGCCGCCTGGGCCTGGGCGTAGCTGGCGATGGCCTGTTGCAGGGTGGCATCGGGCGCGGCCGCGCTGATGGAGGGGATGAGCCAAAGCCAGAGGATGGCAAGCCGTGTTGACGGTGACATCTGATTTCCTATTTGATTCGTGCCGCCGGGCGATGGAAACTCAAAACAACAAAGCAAAAAATCCTGTGAATCCTAAAAATCTTGTTAATCCTGTCCTATTGGAACCCGGCCAGGAACCTTCAATGACTTGATGGGCTACATTTGTCGAGGGTCATCGGTCGGTGTCTTGCAGGATCCGGTCGGCGAGCTGGGTTGCCTGTATCCGCATGGGTTCGTCGAGGGTGCGGGAGGCGCCGCCGGGGGCGTAGGCGGCGGCGTCGCATTCGGCGAGGAGGCGGTCCAGCTCGGGGGGCGGGGGGGTGCCGGCGGTGGCGACCATTTGCCGCAGGGCGGTACTCGCCGCGGCGGGGTTGCGGGCGTTTGCCACGGCCGCCCGTTGCGCGCGCAGGGCCTGGGCGCGGGCCAGTTGGGCGGGGTCGGCCAGGGCGCGCCGCCGGGCCGGCAGGGCCAGGAGGATGGCCAGCAGGCCCAGGGCGTAGGCGCCGATTTGCAGGCCGATACCGGTGGGCAGGAGGCCGCTCGGCTGCTTAAGTGCCTCGAGGTCGGTGACGATGGCGAGGTCGGCCCCGGTGAGGCTGAATGCCGGGCGTGGTCGCGTGCTCGGGCCGTCTGCCTCCGCGGTGGTAGCCGGCGGCGCTTGCTCGGTGTCGGCGGCTGGCTCGCGGGGCTTCGCGGGTACCGCGCTGACGACATCCGCGGCGGAGACGATCCGCGCCGGGCGTACCGAGAGGGCGACGGGGCGGGAGCGGCTGGTCCGGTATTCCTGGCGCTCGGGGTCGTACCAGGAGAAGGCGAGAGGGGGAATGGCGGTGACTCCCTCATGGAGCGCGCGCAGGGTGATCCGGAATCGCTTGGCGCCATCGGCGTAGACGCCGGCGGTTTTGTCGCGGGGAATGCGAAAGTCCTCGGGTGAGAGTCCGCCGTCGGCGGTGAGGGGCGGGAGTACGGCGGTCTCGACGGCGGCATCGCCCCGCAGGGTGAGAGTGAGGCGGATCGGATCGCCGACCCGGACTACCGAGCGATCGGCGGTAACCTCCAGGCGGTAGCCGGGGCCGACGGTGCCGGTAAAGCTCGCGGGCCGGCCAGTCTGGGGCAAATCCTGGACGATCAGGGTCAGGGGCCGGTCCTCCACCCGGCGTTTCCTGGCCTGGGTGGGAATGCGATCGCCGAAAAGGGTGCGCCGCCAGCGTACCGCCTCGTCGACCACCAGGCCGGCGGGGGCAAGGGCGAACTCGCCGGTCCGCAGAGGGATCAGCCGCCGGGTGAGAGTGCGCACCAGGTAGGGCTCGCCGCGCCAGGATTCCCGGCGGGTGGTGGCGGCCAGTTCCAGGGGGCCGGCGGCGGTGTCGAGGGTCAGGGGGGTGTCGGCGGTCGGGTCCGGGAGGTCGTGGAAGCGGAAGGCATCGAGCCGCTCAAAGAGGGGGACGGCGAGGCGCGGATTGAAGAGGACGCCGTGCAGCTCGGCGGGGCTCCACCATTCCAGCCGGACCGGCACCCGCTGACCGACAATCAGCGGGCCCGCGGGCAGGACGAGCCGCAACCGTTGGCGGCGACTGACCGGGATCTCGCCGATGCTCAGGCGCAGCCGGCCGGTGCTCGCCTGTTTACCGTTCTGACTGACCCGGAAGGGTCCGATGCTGGGTTCCCCCGGCGTTTGGGTAAGGAATTGGTATGCGAAGACGAACCGGACCCATTTGGACTGGGTCATCTGGCCGTTGATGATTTGGATGCTGGTACTGACGCTGGGGCTGATCCCGGTCAGCTCCAGGCGGCCCTGGGCCGGGTCCGGGACCTCGATTCGGGGCTGTGGGGTTTCCTCGAACCCCTCCGCGATCACCTGCAGGCGCACGGGTACGGCGACGAAGTGGGGGCCTTCCTCGGCCTGTAGCCGGGCCTGCTGGGCCGCCGCGGGAAGGCTTGCGAGCTGGAGGAGGGCGACCAGTACAGCACCGCCCAAAAACCGGAAACAAAAGCCACGCCCGGACACAACCATTCCCGTGGGCGCAAAAAATCCAATCCGCATCGATTGGCGGGACTTGTCGGTTATTGCAGCACTCGAGGCCCGGATTGTTTTTCCCATGCTCAATCTGTCCTGGCGATTCCCCGGTCCGTCAGAAGGGGGTGGTGTCTTAGGGGGCGTTCTCAATTAACCGAATCCCCCGAAAATCAAATGCAGCAAACCCATACACTTGTCGGTGGGTCACGCCGATTCGGTGTTCTCACACCAAGCCACCAAGCCACGAAGAATGCTTCCGTGGTCTCGGACGGCTCTTGGCGTTGCCGGCGCCACCGC
>JAIZWN010000293.1 GCA_020443945.1 Candidatus Thiosymbion ectosymbiont of Robbea hypermnestra
GAGCGGCCGCACAGGGCGAAGAAGGGATGGACCGGCGGCGACCGGCCGTCCTTGGTCCACTGGGTCAGGCAGGTGGGTGTCAGGCGTTCCAAGTCCTTTATGGGGATCTCATCGGGAACCTCGGTCGCGACACTCAGTGCCTGGGCGGCGGCGATGGCAGCGGCGACCACCCGTTTGTTGTAGGAGCGGCGGTTGAGGGCGGGGCTGGAGCTCAGGATGTCCTGGACCTCTTCGCCCTGCGTTCGCCACAGGTCTTGCAGTTGCGCGAAGACATGGGCCAGCTCCCGCCTCGCCTCGGCGATCGTCGTTTGGTCTACCTCGGGCAGCAGCCGTAGATCCTCGATCCCGAGCGTGGGCTCAAGGTCGGCGAGCAATGCCTCGGGGGAAACCCAACGCTCGCGCACCCAGGCCGCGTATTCCGGGGCCGCCGCGGCGACTTGCAGGCGCCAGAAGTCCGCGGCCGCGGTGTGCCTCAGGCGGCCTTCATCGGTGATGAATTCCACATCGAACGCAGCGCCGCTCTCGAAGGCATTGTCCCGGAGTGTGCGCAGGCAGAAGCCATGGATAGTGTGGATCGCCGCCTCGTCCATGCGGGCCAAGGCATCGGCGACAAGGGCGCTCGCCTCATCCGGATCCGGCACGGCCAGCAGCAGATCGGCGAGGATGGGGTCTTGTTCCCGACACGCCGGTATGTCCCCTTGCAGCCAGTCGCGGGCATCGCGCAGACGCTTGCGGATGCGTTCTCTAAGCTCCTCGGTGGCGGCCTCGGTAAAGGTAACCACCAAAATCCGGTCCACCTCCAGACCCCACTCCAACAGCAAACGCAGATACAGGGTCGCGATGCTGTAGGTCTTGCCGGTGCCGGCACTGGCCTCGATCAGGGTCAGGCCCCGCAGGGGAATCCGTAAGGGGTCGAGCGTCGTCATTAGAAATAATCGCCCCCTCCGCCTCTTTACGGTTCAAGTCCATTTTGGCGTATTGGCAAATTAGCGAACGGGTTGTTTTTCAAGGTCGAATACCCGAAACACGCAGGTGGTCTCGCGTAGGATGCGGTGAGTGAAACGAACCGCATCAGTGAACTAAACCCAATAAACGCTCCGGGTCATGAGCTTGGATGTCAGACGCATGGCGAGCTTGATCGGTCCCGGCAGGGAGGCGCCGCCGGCGGCCTTGGCCACCTCCGCATGGCGCGTCTCGTCCGCCTTCATCTCGCCGAGGACGGCGCGGGTCTTGCGATCGCTTATGGGAATCTCGGCCAGGTGCCCTTCGAGGTGACTCTCCACCTGACGCTCGGTCTCGACGACGAACCCCAGGCTCCATTTGTCGCCCGCCAGTCCGGCGAGGGCGCCGATGGTAAAGGAGCCCGCGTACCACAAAGGATTGAGGAAGCTCTTGCGGTCGTCGAGCTCGGCGATACGGGTCTCGCACCATCGGAGGTGATCGCTCTCCTCCTGGGCCGAGCGCTCCATGCTCCGCTGCACCTCGGGCAGACGGGCCGTGAGGGCCTGACCCTGATACAGGGCCTGGGCGCACACCTCGCCGGTGTGATTGATCCGCATCAGGCGTGCGATATGTTTGCGCTCCTCCTCGGAGAGCTCGGCCTCGGCGATACCCGCGGCCGGATCGGGCCGCCCGGTGGTTTGAGGTCTGCCGAAGACGGTGCGTACGGCCTGGTCCAGATTGACCAGGACCCGGTCGAGAGGACTGAAATGACGTGTGTTCATAGCGGATACAACGGATGGGCGGATACAATGGATGATTTCAATGGTGGCTCGTGCCGATTGTGCGCCGGTGGCCCGGCGGGTTCAAGTCGCTCCGGTACACCCGCGCGTGAGGCAATGCGGAAGTTACTCGACCGGAACATGATAACCTTATAAGCACCTTCTCAACCGGATATGCCGATCATGTCCTACTACCGCCACCATGTATTCTTCTGCACCAACCGGCGCGACGACGGTAGCCAGTGTTGCGCCCAGTACGACGCGGCAAACCTGCGCGATTACCTGAAGCAGCGTACCAGGGAGCTCGACCTCGCGAGCCCCGGGGGCGTTCGGATCAATACCGCGGGCTGTCTGAACCGTTGCGCCGAGGGCCCGGTGATCGTGGTCTACCCCGAGGCGACCTGGTACACCTATGTGGACCGGGAAGACATCGAGGAAATCCTGACCGGGCACCTGATCGGGGGCCGCGCCGTGGAACGCCTGCGGCTACCGGATTGAAACGCCGGCGGGCGGAGAGGCCCACGCGCGGCCGGCGGGAGCCGGGAAATCCCCTACCCCGGAGCCTCGCAACCGGCGCAATCAAGGGGACATCACCCTCGGAAAATCCCACTCCCGTTTTCCCCGAATCCCTTACTATTCCCGTCCGGGCGCAAGTACGGCGCGCGGGAAACCTCCGGGGACGAAAATACCCGTGCGTGACGGGTATGAAATCCCAAAGACGGCTCAACGAATCGGGGACAAGTGCCCCGCTACCGACGGAGAATATACATGACCACTCTCGTTAAAGACCTCAAGGGCACTACCGACAGCATCGTTTCCGCACTCAAGGACAAGGGCATTACGGATAACGAGAAGCTATTGGCGGCTGGTGCCGATCCCGCCGGGCGCAAAGAGCTCGCCGCCCTCTGTGGCTGTGACGTCAAGATCGTCCTGGAGATCTGTAACCGTGCCGACCTCGCCCGGATAAAAGGTGTCTCGGGTGTCTATTCGGACTTGTTGGAAGAGGCGGGAGTGGACACCGTCAAGGAGCTGGCGACGCGCCGCCCGGATAATCTGCATGCAAAGATCGACGAGACCAACAACCAAAAGAAACTCACGCAACGCCCACCCGCCGTTGGCCTGGTAGAGGACTGGATCGCCCAGGCCAAAACACTGCCGAAGCTGTTGCGCTATTAGCCCGCCTATCCGGCCGGGACGCCTTAGAGACTGCCTGTTCAGACAGTCTCTAGTACCCCATTTCACCTTATTTTTCGCTCTCAGCGCGGCGAGAAGTGGCCAGCCGCAAGGCGCGTGAGCGCAGGAATAGCTACCCC
>JAIZWN010000294.1 GCA_020443945.1 Candidatus Thiosymbion ectosymbiont of Robbea hypermnestra
TTTCTCCTCTCAGCCGGCCTGTGGAACTTCAAAATAGCTTGAAAATCAGTCGGTTATCAACAGGTACAAGTCTATTACTCATGAAGGCAATCCGGTAGCATTAATTATTGGAATAGATGAAGAACAACTGGAATTGGGATGTGATGCTTCCTTTTGGGAACTTATTGAAGAGAGACGCGAAGAAAATAGCATTAGTCGAAAGGAGTTGGAACAAGCACTCAAATCCGCTTGAATTCTGAATCTTTGCGGCATAATCAGAGCCTGACAGCGGATCGAGTCCGCACATTTACTCACATGAACGACCCGCCCCGTGTCGATGATCTGCCTTCCCGGCTCGGCCGGGTCATGCTGTTTGCGGCCTGGGTGGTCGGACTGGCCGTGCTGGCCCTGTTCTTCCAACGCCTGCTCAGTGAGCGGGAGAACCCGAACCAGGAGCCCGCGGCCTTCCCGGACGCACAGGGTCGCCCCCAGGTGGTCCTGCGGCGCAACCGATTCGGGCACTATGTAGCCAACGGCAGAATCAACGGTGAGCCGGTGGTCTTTCTCGTCGATACGGGGGCTACGGACGTGGCGCTCCCGCTCGAAATAGCCTACCGGCTCGGGGTGCCCCTGGGTGCGGCGCATACGGCCAAGACGGCGAACGGCAATATCCGGATCTGGAGCGCCCGACTCGACAGTGTCGACCTGGGCGGCCTGACGGCCCGCCGCGTGCAGGCCTCGGTGTTGCCCAACATGCCGGGGGAGGAGGTTTTGCTGGGCATGAGCTACCTGAAGCGCTTCGATCTCATCCAGCGCGGCAATACCCTGACCCTGCGCTCTCCCGCGCCATGAGCGAGCGACACCGGCGAATCCTGGCGGTGGGGGTCGCCGCCCTGGATATCGTCAACGAGGTGGCGGCCTACCCGGCGGAGGACGCGGAGCTGCGCGCCCTGGACCGGCGCATCGTCCGCGGCGGCAACGCCGCCAATACGCTGGCGGTGCTTCGCCAGCTGGGCCATGCCTGCGCCTGGGCGGGAACCCTGGGCCGGGACGCCGAGGGCGCGCAAGTCCTGCGGGACCTCGTAAGCCGCGGCATCGACACCGGGGCCTGTGTCTTCCATCCGCGGGGTAGCACCCCTACTTCCTACGTCACCCTCAGCCGGGCCGGCGGCAGCCGCACCATCATCCACTATCGCGATCTGCCGGAGCTGTCGGCGGCCGATTTCGCCCGGATCCGGCTCGACGGCTATGACTGGGTGCATTTCGAGGGCCGCGACCCCAGGGAGGTAGTGGCCATGCTGCGGGATTGCGGCGCGCGCTTTTCCGGGGCCGGGGTCTCGCTGGAGATCGAGAAGCCGCGGCCCGGAATCGAGGCCACGTTCATGGGGCCGCGGGTCCTGATCTTCTCCCGGCACTATGTTCGGAGCCAAGGCTACAGGGACCCGCAAGCCTTCCTGCGCGAGCAGTGGGAACGGACGGACGCCCGGCTGCTGATCCTGCCCTGGGGCGAGGCAGGGGCCTATGCCCAGTCCCGCGGCGGGGACATTTGCTTCGCGCCCGCGCACCGGCCGCCGCGGGTACGCGACACCCTCGGCGCCGGGGATATCTTCAATGCTGCGGTGATCGATGGCCTGCTCGCCGGACTCCCCCCGCCGGCGCTCCTGCGCCACAGCAATGCCCTGGCCGGCCACAAGTGCGGCCAGTCAGGATTCGACAATCTGGTTACCAGCGCCCGTGAGGCGGGAGTACTCTGATGTCGGGAAATTATCGGGGCTACTCGACATTGATCCTGTATGACCCGAGTGGACGGGAAATCTATAGGGGTACTAGTGCCTCGTTTCTCAATATTCTTCTCGTATATATTCATATAACACAATGATATATAAATGGAAATTTTATTTACAATATGAAAAATAATGAGGAACTAGGCACTAGGGGGCGTTCTCAATTCTCACAGTAGAGTAGAGGACAGGTTTCCCGTGTCCTTAGATTTGGCCTATCCGTTCC
>JAIZWN010000295.1 GCA_020443945.1 Candidatus Thiosymbion ectosymbiont of Robbea hypermnestra
TTTCTCCTCTCAGCCGGCCTGTGGAACTTCAAAATAGCTTGAAAATCAGTCGGTTATCAACAGGTACAAGTCTATTAAATTCTTCAACGTTCTCTAGATTATTAATCACCTTTAACATATCGTTGATATTGTCGAGACGTAATTGCTTGCTCTTTTCATTCAGACCGCTTACATTTATGGTGTATTTAATAAAATTCGAGTGAGCTCGAGCTCGAGCTAACTTGATCTTCTCTGGATTTCTCTGTAGAAGTGCCTTCTCCTTGGGTGTCATTTTCTCCACTCATCTAACTTCCCCCTGACCCACCCATATTATGCCATGTTGTCGCGTGTCGATTGCCACAAAATGGTTGTCACTGATACCCATATCCATTGAACCATACACTATTCCGCTTGTTACTGCGCACTTTTTATCTTCGAAGAGTTCATCAGACCATTCTCGCATATCACGTTCAGCTAGTACAAAAAGCCGAATATGTTCGAGTTCATAGCAGAATACAGTGCCATCCGGTATATCCTTAGACAGGGCTTTTCCGCTAAAAAAAAGTGCGACCACAAGTAGAATAACTCTTTTCATTTCAAATGCCTTGGTTATCCATTGCTGGATCGTTAACAGAGGGTCTAGATAACTTTAGCACTGAAATCAGATGCTAAGGTTATGATATGCTAGGAAAAACAGGTATCTGAAGAGTTCCCACCTTTCCGAAGTAAGATTCAGAGGCTGTCTAAAAACCAACCCATCGATTTTGCTTGGTATGGAGTCCTTAACCGGATCGAAGTGAAACCATTGATTCCCCCTCTCGCCTATCCGATCCCTCTCCCCAACCCCTCTCCCGCCAGGGGCGAGGGGCTTTTGGCCGTAGCCAGCCTGGTAGGACCGGGGCTAACCTGGACTGCGCGGCATGGCTTGAGTTTTTAGACAGCCTCTCAGACTGGTTGTGCACTATTTTTCACACGATTTAACAGGTTCAAAAATCGCTGAGCTGAGTGGTGTAAGCCGCCCGACAATCAACCGAATCTTGTTAAAGCTACGAATTAGAATCGCCCAGGTATGTGAAGCTTCATCGCCCTTATCAGGCGAGGTTGAAGTCGATGAATCTTATTTTGGCGCACGTCGTGTTCGTGGCAAAAGAGGCCGTGGCGCATCCGGTAAAACGATCGTTTTTGGCATCTTGGAGCGTCAAGGAAAAGTCTACACGGAAATCGTCCCAGATGCCTCCAAAAAGGCGCTACAGGCGGTAATTCGGGGCAAGGTACCCAGGACAGCATTCTCCACTCGGACGGTTGGAGAGGCTACAATGGGCTGGTCGATATGGGCTACAAAAAGCATTTCCGCGTGAATCATGGCAAGAACGAATTTGCCCGCGGGAATTGTCATATTAATGGGATTGAATCATTTTGGTCTTACGCTAAAAGAAGACTTGCAAAATTCAATGGTATTCCACGACATACCTTTTATCTACACCTCAAGGAATGTGAGTTTAGATTTAATCGTCGACAGGAAAACTTATATGTTACAATACTCACTCTTCTGAAAGAAAATCCACTCTAAAGTTATCTAGACCCTAACAGATAATAGACAGCAAGTCGCCGTGTTTAAATACGTCGAAGCGCCTTATATACCACAACTATTGCTTCTTACCAAATTCATGAATATCTCCGTCAATACATAGTGAACAACTACGGCGAGCTTCCATATTGATGCGGTTCGCTGACCACCTACGCGCCCTGCAGGCAGACTGGCGATCACCGTATTCTGCGCCGCTCGCGGAAGTTGGGGAGCAGGAGGGCTGCGAGGGCCAGTAGGGGGAGGTAGAAGCGTTCGTTCCAGATGCGGGTGCGGTCGTCGCTGGCTTCCGGGGGCAGGCGGGTGACGGCCGCGGCTTCCAGGATTTCTTCGGTGTCGTCGTCCCGGTAGTCCGCTACCCGGTAGATTCCCTGGCCGGCAGCGGCCAAGTCTTGGAGGAGGGTTTGGTTGAGGGCGGAGAGGACGGGTTGGCCGCTGCGGTCGTGGATCCAGCCTCCTTGTTGCGCCGGGACCCGGGCGCCTTCGGGGGTGCCGATGCCGAGGGCGTGGAGGCGGATGCCGCGCGCCGCCAGTTTTTCGATCCGCGCCGTGAGCTCGGGTTCGTCCAGGTCGCCGTCGGAGATGAGGAGGAGGGCGCGCGCGCTGTCTTCCGGCAGGCTGTCGAGGAGGATTTCGGCGCGGTCCAGGGCTTGATGCAGGCGGCTGCCCTGGAGCCGGGCCAGCTCCGTGGAGAGGGCCGGGAGGGAGTTCAGGATGGTGTAGGTGTCTTCGGTGACGGGGGAGAGTACGTGGGGCACGGAGGCGAAGGCGATGAGCCCGAGGCGTACCTGGCGGTTTTGCAGGATGAGGTCCTGGATTTCCTGGCGGGCGCGGCCGAGGCGGCTGGGGGCTACGTCGTCTACCTGCATGGAGCGGGAGATGTCCAGGAGGATCAGGAGGTTGTTGCCGGGATGGAAGAGGCGGATGTCTTCGTAGTCCCATCGGGGGCCAGCCAGGGCGAGGATGAGTAGGGTCCAGAGGGCGGACCAGCGCAGGAAGCGGCCCCAGCGTTCGGTGGCCTTGAGCTCCCGGGTCCCGGTCAGGTGGGGGAGCAGGTGGGGGTCGGCGTAGCGGTGGATGGGTCCACGCGCGGCCTTGACGGAGCTGCGCCACAGCCAGACGGCTACCGGGACCAGGATTGCCAGGGCCCAGAACCAGCCGGGTTGCGCGAAGTGAAAGCCGGTTTCAGGCACTGGCTATCCTCGTGACGAAGCGTTTGCGCCCCTCGGGGAGGAGGCCGAGCCCGAGCAGGGCCAGGTGGGCTACGGCCAGGGGGATGCGGTAGAGGGGCGTGGGCAGGAAGGCGGTGCGGGATTTGGCCTCGGTTTTTTCGAGCTGGCCGATGCGGGTGGAGATTTCTTCCAGGGCGCGGGTGTCGGTGGCGCGGAAGTAGGCCCCGCCGCTGATGGTGGCGATGCGTTGCAGGGTGTCTTCGTCCATGGTGAGGTCGTCGCGGTATTTGACGACGCCTTCTTCCATGATGGGGATGCTTTCTTGTTTGCTGCCGACGCCGATGACGTAGATGCGCACTCCCGAGGCGCGGGCCAGGGCGGCCGATTCGATGGGCGCGAAGCCGCCGGCGGAGTTGTCGCCGTCGGCGATGAGGATCATGACCCGGGAGCCTTCGGGGCGTTCGCGCAGTTTTTTGACGCCCAAGGCGACGGCGTCTCCCAGGGCGGTGCCTTGGCCGGCGATGCTGGGCACGACGCCGCTCAGGAGCTGACGCACGGCGAGCCGGTCTACGCTCAGGGGCGAGAGGACGAAGGCCTGGCTGCCGAAGACGATGAGCCCGATGCGGTCGCCCTTGCGGGCGTCCACGAAGCGGTCCATGACCCCTTTGACGACCTGCATCCGGCTTACCTGGCGGCCAGCGACGGTGAAGTCGAGGGCGTCCATGGAGTGGGAGGCGTCCATGGCCAGCATCAGGTCGTAGCCCGGTGTGCTGACCTGGGTGTGGGGCTCGAGCCACTGGGGTCGCATGAGGGCCAGGATCAGGGCGACCCAGAGCAGATACAGCAGGGCGGTGTGTATCCAGCCGGCGAGCCGGCGGCGTGGTCGCCGGGCCTGGAAGGCGGTCTGGAGTTCGTCGAGGCGGGGGTGCAGGAGGGTGATTCTCTGTCCCTCCAGGTCTTCATCCTGGCGCGCGCGGCGGTCCGGCCACAGGAAAGGGAGCAGCAGGGGTAGGGGCAGGAGCAGGCCGAACCAGGGCCAGTGGAATTCAAACATCCCGCTTTCTCCGTTCTTCGACCTCGACCCAGTCGTAGGCGGCGTCGATCAGCGCCAGCAGCTCTTGGGTCTGCCGCGGGTTGCCGGGCGGGGCGTAGGGGATTTCCAGCAGGGCCCGTCCCTGTTGCGGCCAGTCGAATCCCTGGGGATCGTTGTTCCGCAGCCAGTCCAGCCAGTCCTGGCCCGCCAGTCCCGCGCAGGCGTCGCGTCCCAGGCGGGCCATGGCGATGCGCCGCAGTAATTCGGAGAGCTCGGCTGCGGTCTGTTTGCCGTCCTGGCCTTCCGCGCGTTTACGCAGGTCCCGCAGCCGGCGGGCCGCGTCCCAGCGCCAACTGCCGAGGGTGAAGAAGGGGAGGGGGGGGAGCCTCAGGCGCAGCTTGGCGCGGAAGCGCCAGATCAGAAAGGCCAGCGCCAGCACGGCCAGGGTCAGCAGCCACCAGCCGGGGCCGGGCGGCCACCAGGGAATGCCCTGGATGCCGTGGATATCGCGCAGTTGTTCCACACCCGGGTACATTCAGACCGCCCGCGACCGTGCCCGGTGCTCCAGGTCGTGAATGAGGGTGAGGTGGATCTCCTTGTCGGTGCGGATCGGCAGGAGGATGAGGTTGAGTCGGTAGGCCATGGCCTGGAGCATCTTGCGGCGCGCCTCCCAGGTCTCGCGGTAGGTCAGTCGCGCCTGGGGATCATCGGTGTCGATTTCCATCAGCTGGCCGTCCGTGCCGGTGAAGGTGGTCACGCCCATGGAGGGGATCTCCCAGTCCGCCGGGTCGTCCACCGGGATCAGGGCCACCGAGTTGCGTTGCACCAGGGTGCCCAGGACCCGTTCCAGGTCGAGGGCCTCCCGGTTGAGGTCGGCGATGACGAAGACCAGGGAGCCGGTGGGCAGGCCGCGGGTCGCCCGTTGCAGGGCGCCGCCCAGGCAGTCGATGGGGGCATCGCCGGTCGGGCCCGGTTCGGTCAGGGTGCGCAGGAGTCGCCACAGAGCGCGGCGCCCTCGGGAGGGTCGGAAGTGCTGGAGCCCCGCCTGTATGTCGCCGAAGACGATGCCGCCCACGCGATCGTTGAGGCGGCTGGCTGCCCAGCCGATGAGGGCGGCGGCGCGGGCCGCCTGCACCGATTTGAAGGTGCCGCGGGTGCCGAAGCTCATGTGGGGCCCCTTGTCCACGCACAGGACCACGGAACGCTCGCGTTCCTCGCGAAAGACCTTGAGATGGGGCTCGTTGATGCGGGCCGTGACCTTCCAGTCCATGTAGCGGATGTCGTCGCCCTCGCGGTACTGGCGCACCTCCTCGAAATTGACCCCGGCGCCTCGGAACACCGAGGCGTACAGTCCGGTGAAGGTGGAGCTGACCAGATGGTGCGAGGGTAAGCCCAAGGTATGGGCCTGGTGGCGGAGCTCCAGCAGGTCGTCGAGACGGGGATAAAGACTCATCGAGCGGGGAGGCTGGCCCCTCAGGGAATTGCGACCAGGGCGAGCAGGCGGTTGATGAATTCGTCGGTGGTAATACCCTCGGCCTCCGCCTCGAAGGTGAGAAGCAGGCGGTGGCGCAGGATTTCCGGGGCGACGGCCTGGATGTGGTGCGGGGCGACGAACTGGTCGCCGTCCATCCAGGCGCGGGCGCGGGCGCACCGGGCGAGGGCGATACTGGCGCGGGGCGAGGCCCCGAAGCGACACCAACGGGCGAGATCGGGATCATAGACCTTGGGGTTGCGGGTCGCCTGGATCAGATCGACGATATAGCTGTTGAGCTTGGGGTCCAGATACAGGTTGGCCACGTCCCGGCGCATCGCGAACAGCTCGTTCTGGGACAGAGGCTTGGACGGCGGCGTGTAGCTGGTTTTCTGCTGCTGGAGATCCAGCTCCAGAATCTTGAGCTCCTCCTCCCGGGTGGGGTATTCCACCACCGCCTCCATCAGAAAGCGGTCGAGCTGGGCCTCCGGCAGATGATAGGTGCCTTCCTGCTCCACCGGGTTCTGGGTCGCCAACACCATGAACAGCTTGGGCAACGGGTAGGTCCGCTGCCCCACGGTGATCTGATGCTCCGCCATGGACTCCAGCAGGGCCGATTGCACCTTGGCCGGCGCGCGGTTGACCTCGTCGGCCAGCAGCACATTATGGAACAGGGGGCCCGGACGGAACTCGAACTCGCCCTTCTCGTGCCGATAGATGTCGGTGCCGATCAGGTCCGACGGCAGCAGATCCGGGGTGAACTGGATGCGGTGGAAATCCCCCTCCACCGACTCCGCCAAGGCCTTGATGGCCGTGGTCTTGGCCAGACCCGGCATACCCTCCACCAGGAGATGACCATCGCTCAGCAGACAGATGAGCATACTGTCGACAAAGCGCTGTTGGCCGATGATGCGGGAGGCGATGTGATCGCGGACTGGCTTGAGGTCTTCGGGGGTCATGCGCTATGACTTCGGCTACCGTTGGTGGAGGGTGGCGGATTGCCATGCCGGCGGACGCCGTTCCTGACATCGGAACGACTGCCCGGAAACCCTAATCCTGACGGGTTTTCGGGTCGAACGCAACCCCCGCGAGGCTACCAAATGATAATCAGCGCGGAAACAGGCTCTTGGTCGGGGGGAAGACAGGTGCAGCCACTTCGGTCTTTTTCAGACGGTCTCTCAATCGCAACCCAAGGCAACCGCCAAGGCGTCGCAAACGGGCTTCATCTGCGCCTCGGTCAGCGATCCGCGAAACTGCTCCAGGCGTACTTGCTCGACGGTCTGTATGTGATCCAGATTCACGGCGGATTCCCACTTCAAGCCTTCAGCCTGGCCGATGCGTACCTCACTGGGGATTCCGTGGATGGTACTGGTGACCGGTGCTACCGTTACGGTATTCAGCCACGCGATGGCTTCGTTACGTGAGAGGATCAGTACCGGGCGACGCTTGTCGGGCAATCGGAAGCGATACATCCAGATCTGGCCCCTGCTCAATCCTCGGGCCATTGCCCTTCTTTCTCCCAGCCTTCGAACTCCGGCTCGATCCCGCGCGAATCGCCGTAGCCTTTACGATAGGCGTCCATGATTTGCCTCCCGCGCCGCACGCGCAGATAGACCGCCACAGCTCGGCGCATCACGGCCGATCGTCCGTCGCGCTGTACGTCAGGGTCTGCGTAGGGATCGTGGGTCATGGGTAAGGCGCCGGTTGGCCGTCATTCCGGCAAGGATTGCCGGAACCTGCCGGTGCCAGGGATGGCCAGTCACCGGAACCGCCGATGTCGGTGGAAAATGGGGTCAGGTCTTGATCCGTGACTCTTGAAGGCACACATCAAGACCTGACCCCATTTCCTGGCCTGATCTGTGTTTATCCGTGTCTATCCGTGGTTCAAAGCCCGCGTAGGATGCGGTGAGTGAAACGAACCGCATCAGTGAACCGATACGCAGTCGATGCGGTTCGCTTCGCTCACCAC
>JAIZWN010000296.1 GCA_020443945.1 Candidatus Thiosymbion ectosymbiont of Robbea hypermnestra
AGGTTGTAGCCCAACACGATCAGGCTCATCTCACCCCGAACCTTGGCAAAACCACGCACCAGGAAGTGGTCCCAGCCCAACCAGCGTTTGAGCGTGCCAAAGGGATGTTCCACCAGACCGGCACGCTGACGCATCCGTCCTGCCCCCTGTTCGGCCATCCGTTGCCGATGGGCTTGGGCCAACGCGGCGTGCTCGCTACGGTAGATACGGTGTGGGGCGCCAGACTCGGGTAGGCACACCGCCTGCAGCGGGCAGTTTTGGCACTGACGGGCCGGGCGGCTGTAGCGGGTGCGCCGGATACCGTTCTTCTCATGCGGCTGACCGCACGGGGGGGGGGAGCACCTCACCGGCGGGGCAGATGTAGACATCACAGGTCCGGTTGTAGACGAAATCACGATTCGCCGCGCACAGGGCTTTTCCGTTCACCCGCCGAAACTCGGCAATTGTCCGGTAGCTCGGCACCAAGCCCGCCAGCAGTCACATCAGCTCCAAGTTGCGCCGACATTCGCGCTCTAACCGCCGGGAGTTCCGCACGCGGTTGAGATAACCGTAGAAATACAGCTTGAGCAGCATCCCCGGAGCGAACGCCGGTTGACTGGCGGTGAGGTCGCCCTCGCGATTGGTAAAGCCCAACGCTTGCAGGTCGAGCGTGTCAACGTAGACATCGATCGCCCGCACCAGGTTGTCCTCGCTCACGTAATCTTCCACCCGTGGCGGCAGGAGCACTGCCTGGATACGGGTGACCCCTTGCTTGTATCATCTCGCCATGAAGGTCAACCTAACCACCAACGGCGAATTCTTTCACAATCTCGCCGCGTGGGAACGAGAGAGAAAGCCGGCGGTCCCGGACACCAATCATTTGTGTGGCTACCGCCGCTCTTTGACTCCGACCGCCAGTGAGCGCAGCTTGCGGTACAGGTGGGTGCGTTCCATGCCGGCTTCCTTGGCCAGCTTGCTGACGTTGCCGTCGTGTTTTGCCATCTGGTATTCCAGGTAGGCCCTCTCGAATTGCTCGCGCGCCTCCCGGAGCGGCTGGTCGAAGGAGACGGTGCCTTCCGCCGCTTCGTGGGAAACGGCCGGGGTTGTTCCCCCGAGGGCGGTTTCGACCTCATCCCGCGAGATTTCGTCCCCGGCCCCCAGGATCAGGATCCGCTGTACCAGGTTCTTGAGTTCGCGCACGTTGCCGGGCCAATGGTAGTTGCGCATGAAGTTCTGGGCCCCGATGCTGAAACGGCGATAGGGCAGTTTTTCGTGGGTGGCGAAGTGGTCCAGGTAGTGGCTCAGCAGCTCGGGGATGTCTTCGTTGTGCTCGCGCAGGGGCGGGATGTGCAGGGGCACTACGTTCAGGTGGTAGAAGAGGTCGTCGCGAAAGCGTCCGCCACGTACTTCTTCTTCCAGCCGGCGTTGGGTAACGGCGATGATGCGCACGTCGATCCGCACCGGCTCGGAGCCCCCTACGCGCAGGAAGGAGCCCGTGTCTAGGGCGCCCAGGAGTTGTCCCTGGACTTGCAGGTTCATGTCCGCCACTTCTTCGAGCAGCAGGGTGCCCCCGGCGGCCTGTTCCAGGCTGCCGTAGTGGATGCGTTCGCCTTCCTCGGTTCCGAAGAGTTCCCGCGCGGCGTTGGTGTGGGCGATGGCGGAGACCCCGAGGGCCACGAAGGGGCGGTCCCGGCAGGGGCTTTGGGTGTGGAGGTAACGGGAGAAGGTTTCGCGCCCGCTGCCCGCCTCGCCGGTGATCAGCACCCAGGTATCGTGTTGGGCGATGCGTTTGACCTGCTCGCGCAGCCGTTGCATGACGGCGCTGTGGCCGATGGGTTCGTGGGCGATGATGGTGCGTCGCTTGAGTCCCGCGTACTCCTGCCGCAGCTTGTCCGTTTCCAGGGCGTGTTCCACCGTGAGCAGGAGTTTGGCCATGGAGAGGGGTTTTTCGAGGAAGTCGTAGGCGCCCAGGCGGGTGGCTTCCACCGCGGTCTCCACCGTTCCGTGGCCGGACATCATGATGACGGGACAGGGCAGGCCGTCGTTTTGGGTCCATTCTTTGAGCAGGCTGATGCCGTCGCGGTCCGGCATCCAGATGTCGAGCAGCATGAGATCGGGCCGCCGGTCGCGTAGTGCCTGGTGTGCGGTCGCGCCGTTCTCGGCAATGGTGACCTTGTAGTCTTCGTCTTCCAGGATTTCCTGCACCAGGGTTCGGATGTCCGGCTCGTCGTCTACTACCAGGATGTGCGGTGCGCTCATGTTGCCCTCGTGCTTATCGGTCAGGTGTCGGTGCCATCGAGGCGGTCGGCCTCGGGATCGGCCGGGCCTCGCTGCACGGGAGAGTGTCGCAAAGGCCCATCCCTGGGCTTTGCGACTGGCGAATCGGAAATCGTGGGGACCAAAGAAAAATTGCTTCCTGCAATTTTTCAAGCCGTGAAGCGAAAACGCGGTTTCCGCTTCACGCCATTCATCGAGCACATACATGCTCGATGAAT
>JAIZWN010000297.1 GCA_020443945.1 Candidatus Thiosymbion ectosymbiont of Robbea hypermnestra
GGCTGGGACCACTTCCTGGTGCGTGGTTTTGCCAAGGTTCGGGGTGAGATGAGCCTGATCGTGTTGGGCTACAACCTCCTGCGGGTGACCAATCTGCTCGGCGTGGAGGCGTTCAGGGAATATTGCGCCCGGCGACAAGAGGCCAGGCAGGCCGAGGCCATCGCGCAACTGGCCGGGTGAGGCGTAAGTCTATCTTTTTATTCACCATTTTCTGTGCGGCCAAGCGTCAACGCGGGAGGCGACGCGCAGCGGGCCGGAGGACGCCGATGACGCGCCTGGACGCCGCTTTTGGTGCTTCCGAGGCCGAGGAGCGCACCCT
>JAIZWN010000298.1 GCA_020443945.1 Candidatus Thiosymbion ectosymbiont of Robbea hypermnestra
CTCCTCTCAGCCGGCCTGTGGAACTTCAAAATAGCTTGAAAATCAGTCGGTTATCAACAGGTACAAGTCTAATATATCCTCCGTCGTCTTGTGCGGTGGCTTATGTCGCATGGCTCGAATAGTTACAACGAAAATCTCCTCATCGACATCGTAAAAAGCACGGTATTCTCCTAGGATAAAAATGACCGCTTACCGAAGGCCAAGGATTTCCGGTGCAACCTGGTTCTTCACGGTGAATTTGGATGCCAAACTTTTTGGCATAATTGCTTGGCAATCAACTGGCCGGCAAGACGATGGCCATTCTCATTCCAATGCCCCGCACCCATGGTAGTATTTGCAAAACCATGCATAAAAACTCGATGTCGTTGCGCGTGGTCACGCAATAAAGGTGCTAAATTCAGAACCGGAAATTTTTCCGTGCGCCTAGTGCTTTAATCCGCAAATCGGGATAATCCAGACCCCCTACGCCTAATTCTTTCGCGAAGTTTTGCCGCACTTCGGGATCCGGATAAACTTGAATGCTGCTACTCAAAGTAGCCACAAAAAATCTGGCTCCCTTATTTTTAACTTCATCATGCATCAGACTAATCAAGCCCTCCGTGACCCGCCAGGCCTCTTTCCAAACCGCGGAAATCGGTTCACGGTAGATCATGTTATCCAATCCCATTTCGCTTCCTACGGTTGGATCAACAGAAAGAGCCTCCATTTTTGCCTTCTGTTTATTCTGATTGATAGCATTGCGGGTCTCATTGATAACTTGTAGAATTCTTGAATGAATAACACCTTGGTGCCAGAGTTTAGCATACCAACGTTTCCGATAGGCACTATGCAGAAGATAAGATTCATCCAATATAAGCTCATTATCCTTGTAGACGAAGTACGGGCGATATATGTCTTGTTCCAAAACTGATGAATTATTACGAACATCATTTCCGGTCAAAAAGGCCAACAACACAATATCTGGTGAATATTTCCACACATGGCGTTGTAAGGTTATCAATTCTTGGGCAGTACCGTAAGACGATACTCCAAAATTAATGACTTCCACTTGATCTCCCAGATGCTCACATCCGGCAAGGTCTTGCTCCATAACATGCCAGAAAGTTTTATCAAGAGGCACTTGACGAGCCTCCGCATAAGAATTGAGGTGGACCCCAACCATTGGACAGTCAGGAACCAAAAATAAGTTAAGAACGGAGAGCAATTCTTGAGAATCTT
>JAIZWN010000299.1 GCA_020443945.1 Candidatus Thiosymbion ectosymbiont of Robbea hypermnestra
CTCCTCTCAGCCGGCCTGTGGAACTTCAAAATAGCTTGAAAATCAGTCGGTTATCAACAGGTACAAGTCTAATATATACCTGAAATAAGACAAGAATTGCTCTCCGTTCTTAACTTATTTTTGGTTCCTGACTGTCCAATGGTTGGGGTCCACCTCAGACTTGAAAAAATATTTGTAACTGTTTGAAATTTAAGTAAAAAAATCCCGAACACCTATGAGAAGGACAACTTGAAAAATTCACGGGAAATGGCAGGAAATGCAGGAAATGGGATTAGGTCTTGATCCGTGACTCTTGAAGGCGCATATCAAGACCTGACCCCATTTTCCGGCTATCTAGTGAGAAATACAATTATGAGTTTAGTCATAGATAATCAAATTTTACAAGCAGCACATATTTCAGAAAACGGCTTGAGAGCGGAAATCGCTGTATTACTTTATCAACAGGAACGGTTAACATTAGCACAGGCTGCCCATATGTGTGATTTTTCTCGTTATCGGTTTCAGCATCTACTCGCAAGCAGAGACATCAAAATACATTATGATGTGGAGGACTTTGAACAAGACCTTGATACATTAAAAGATCTGAGGCGGTTATGATTGTCGCGAGTGATGCATCTCCGATAATTGCATTATCCGCAATCGGTCAATTATCGTTATTGTCAAAACTTTACGAAGGAATACTTATCCCTCAACATGTATATAATGAAATAATCACACCTGATTCAGATCTGCCAGGGAAAATTGAAATCCAAAATTCCAACTGGATTAAAGCGGTATCAGTTACAAATCGTATTTTGGTACAAGCTTTGGAGATCGAGCTCGATAGAGGAGAAGCTGAAGCTATTGTGTTAGCATTGGAACAAAATGCCGATTTATTATTGGTCGATGAACGTCGTGGGCGGCTGGTAGCGCGGCGATTAAACCTGAAAGTAGTAGGTGTCATTGGTATTTTAATGGAAGCAAAAACGAAGGGGTATATTAAAACACTTGCACCATTATTGGAACGTTTGCAATTGGAAGCAGGTTTTCGTTTAAGTGATGCATTAGTTAAACGTGTATTGCTGGAGGTAGAGGAAATGGGGTCAGGTCTTGATCCGTGACTCTTGAAGGCACATATGCAAGATTTGCCCCCATTTCCTGGAAACTTGACACTTAATGAAGACCTACAACTGGAATCCAAGTAAAAATCAAACTCTCATCACTGAAAGAAATGTTTCATTCGAGAATGTGGTTTTTCACCTTAAACACAATGGTTTAATAGATGATGTCAAGCATCCTAATAATATAGAATACCCCAACCAACGAGTATATATTGTCAATATTGATGATTACGCTTATCTGGTTCCATATGTAGAATCAGATGATGAAATATTTCTTAAAACTATCATTCCCAGCCGCAAGGCAACGAGGAAATACTTGGGGGAAAGCAAATGACAAAGCTCGAACTGGATAAATACGAAGAAGATATTTTGGCGGCGTATGAAGCTGATGAATTTATTTCCATAATGACGCCGGAACGAAGGAAAGAAGTTCAACAGATAGCCGAAAATGCATTAAAAGAAGAAAAACGTATCGATATCCGCATCTCCAATAGAGATCTGGTTGCGATACAAAAGCGCGCGCTGGAAGAAGGTATTCCTTATCAAACTTTGATTTCAAGCATCCTCCATAAATATGCTTCAGGCAATTGGAGAGACTTTATAGCCAACAAGGCAGATTAACTCGGACCGCAAAAATGGCTGCACGCTTCTCATATCCGGTTATTTGCAAGAAGTACGGTAGGTTGGGGTAAGCGAAGCGAACCCCAACAAATGGAGTAGCCCGTAGGATGCGGTGAGCTCGGTGGTTCCGAGCTTACTGGCCTGGTGCACCCCCGCCCCGCGCGAACCGCATCGATCACAGACCTGTTTAATCCACAGATTACGCAGATTCCCGCCGATTGTTTTTTTGGCTCATGGAGCTAACCGTGTGACACCACACCTGATCGTTCAGACCCCACCCCATCATTTCGACAGGGATCACCGGAATCTGCCGATACCAGGGACGGTAAAAACAATGGGGGTCTGAACGATTCCCATCACACAACCGGCCCCATGAATTGTTTTCTCATCTGCGGAAATCTGCGCAATCTGCGGATAAAAATGGAAATGTGGAAATAGGGTCAGGTCTTGATCCGTGACTCTTGAAGGCGCATATTAAGACCTGACCCCATTCCCTGAAACATATGAAGTATGCGGGCTAGCGTCGTTGTAATTGCCGATGATCTGACTGGGGCCGCGGATACCGGGGTGCAGTTTGCCGCCGGCGGAGCGCCGGTTTATTTGATGCCCGCCGAGGCCCTGTCGCCGGCCCATTCTCCCTGGCCGGACGGGGCGGCTGGCATCAGCCTCTACACCGCCAGCCGCGATCTGTCCGCCCAGGCGGCCGGCGAGCGGGTGCAAGCGGCGGCGCGGGCCCTGCCCGACCCACGGCCGCGGTGGCTCTACAAGAAGATCGATTCCTGTCTGCGCGGCAATCCGGGAGCGGAGATCGATGCCTTGCTCGATGCCCTCGGGTTCGCCGCGGCGCTGGTCGCACCGGCGCTTCCCGCCCAAGGCCGCGCCACCATCGATGGTATCCACCGGGTCCGGGGCGCGCCCCTGGCGCAAACCCGGTTCGCACGGGACCCCGTCAGGCCCATCATCAGCTCGGTGGTGGCCGAAATCCTGGCCCGACAGAGCCATCATAAGATTGGCGGGCTCTCCCTGGCGGACTATGGCGATTCCGGGCGTCTGCAAGGCGCGGTCCGGCGGGAACGGGAGCGCGGCTGCCGGCTGATTGTCTGTGACGCGGCCGAGCAGGCGCATCTGGACCGGATCGCGGCGCTGGTGATCCAAAGCCCGGAATCCCTGCTGCCGGTGGGCTCCGCCGGCCTGGCGGCCAGTCTCGCGGGCCAACTTCTCCCCCAGTGGGCCGTCGAGTCCGTGCCTCTATCGGGTACCCGGCTGCAATCGGTGCGGCGAGCGTTCCCCCGGCCGATCATCCCTGGTTCCCGGACTCCGGCACTCCCTGGCGGGATGATGGACCCCCAGGTCACCGTCGTTCCGGGTGGGATCCCGGAACCTGGTCCTCCGGGGGCGGCGAACCAACGGGAAACCGCGGCACCGGCGGAGACCACGAATCCACAACAGCGGTCGAATCCGGGTACTGGTCCGGAACGGCTCCTGATGGTGTGCGGAACCGGCGCCCCAGTGACCCGGCGGCAACTCGATGCCCTGTTGGCTCGGTATCCCGGCATACGCCACGAGTCGGCGGCCGGGTGGTTGCTTGCGGCCTCGGCCCAGGACCGCCACCGGCGCGCGGCCGAGCTGCTCGCTGCCTGGACCGGCGGGATCCTGGCCCTCGGGGTCCGGCCTTGGTCCCCCACCGGCCCCGCGGTGACTCCCGCGGAAGCCGAGCAGGGATTGGCGGGACTGGCGGATCTGGCCTTGCGGGTCCTGCGGGCGGGCTCGGTGGAGGGGCTCTTCCTCTCCGGCGGCGAGACGGCCGCCGCCTTCTTCCGTGCCTGTGGTGGCGAGGCCATCGCCTTGTACCAGGAAATCCTGCCCGGCCTGGTGCTCGGGCGCTGGGTGGGCGGTCTTGCCGACGGCCTGCCCGTGGTCACCAAGGCCGGCGCCTTCGGTGATAAACAGACCTTGGCCGCGCTCTATGAACGTTTGGTCGGAAGGGGCGTATTATGAAAGCCGTCGGCCGGGTCGAGGAACCATGCCCGGCTTCGGTCTCGGGTATTGGTTCGACTACGAATCACGTAAACCAACGCGAATGTTCCTGGGCGGGAAGGGCAACGGCATGAAGGTTGCTGTACGACAAGGGGATGGCTACTGGAGTCATTGCCGCATCCGTGGGGCTTTTCGAACCGACAATACGTCGATTGCTCGATGATGAATGATGCGGTAAGGAATCCTAAACCGCTGCTGGGTATCAGCATGGGCGATCCCGGCGGCATCGGCCCGGAGCTCTGCGCCAAGGCCCTAGATTCCCCGGCCATCTATGCTCTGTGCCGGCCGCTGATCGTCGGCGACGCGGAGATCCTGCGCCATGCGGCGGATTTCTGCGGCCTGGCGCTCCGGGTAGAGACCTGCGACCGACCCGCGGACGGGGCCTACCGGTCTGGCGTTGTCGATGTCCTGGATCTGCGCAAGCTGCCCTTGTCGGCCCTGCGGCTCGGAACGGTCACCGCGGATCAGGGCCGGGCCTCCTTCGACTATGTCGCCAAGGTCATCGCGCTGGCGCTGGCCGGGGAGATCGACGGCACGGTCACGGCCCCCATCAACAAGGCGGCGCTCAACGCGGGGGGGTGCCATTACGCCGGCCATACCGAGATCTACGGTGACCTGACCGGGACCGCGGATTTCACCATGATGCTCGCCGAGGGCGACTTCCGGGTCACCCATGTCTCTACCCATGTGTCCCTGCGGGAGGCCTGTGACCGGGTCAGGACCCCCCGCGTTCGCAAGGTGATCGAGCTGACCCATGAGGCCCTGCGGCGCCTGGATATCGCCGAACCCCGCATCGCCGTGGCCGGTCTGAATCCCCACTGCGGCGAGGGAGGCCTGTTCGGCACGGAGGATGACCAGGAAATCGCCCCGGCCGTGGCCGCCGCCCGTGCCGCCGGCATTCGGGCGGAGGGCCCCCTGCCGGCGGATACCCTCTTCTCCCAGCTCCGGGGGGGGCGGTATGACGCCGTAGTGGCCATGTACCACGATCAAGGGCACATCCCCACCAAGCTGTTGGGTTTCCACTATGATGCCGGCACCGGCTCCTGGGGCCGGATGGCCGGGGTTAATCTGACCCTGGGCCTGCCGATTGTGCGCGCCTCCGTGGATCATGGCACCGCGTTCGATAAGGCCGGCAAGGGTTCCGCCAACCCCCAGTCCATGTTGGAGGCGATCCGCTCGGCGGCCCTGTTGTCCCGTCGATCCTGAACCCGTATCCCGTCTCACCCAGGGGTTTATCGCTTGACGCCTTACCCTCATCCTGGTTGTAATAGGGTCTTGCGCTCGTTGTTCCTCTGGGAAATCCCGGATGCTCCTTCATCGGGATTTTCCGACGAGGGGAATTTTCCAAGGCGGTGTGTTTCCGGTACGATTAAGCAGGTTTACCAAAGCCCAGGTAGCTCAGTCGGTAGAGCAGGGGACTGAAAATCCCCGTGTCGGCAGTTCAATTCTGTCCCTGGGCACCAAACAATCGAGTACCCCATTTCACCTTATTTTACGCCCTCAGAGCCCCTTCAAACGCGCCAGGGCGTAGCGCGCAGGAATCGCCTGAAGGTATACCTTCGCCTTGGCGCGTTGGGGGGTTCCCTGCGGGCGCAACGAGAACGCAAAATAAGGCGACATGGGGTACTCAAAGATCAATGGCGTCCGCAACGATGACGGGGCAGTAGGGGTCAATGGTGTCTTTACCGAAAGAAATCACGGTTTCATCCGATGTGTTGTTTCAGGAGCTGGGTAACGAGACCGTGCTCCTGGATCTGAAAAACGAGGTCTATTACGGCCTGGATGATGTCGGCTCGCGCCTGTGGCAGTTGCTTACCGAGAACGGCAACCCGGTAACGGCGATGACGCGGCTCTTGGATGAATATGATGTGGATGAGGGCCGGCTTCGGGAGGACATCGGCGGGCTGGTCGAGGAGCTGCATGAGGCCAGGCTGATAACGGTAGAAGCCTGACAGGTAGTGGGTGAATCCTGTGTGATGTTCTAACGTTTTTTCTCACACAAAGCCACAAAGACACGAAGAATTTTTCCCTGCCGTTGCCGATCATCCGCGCGAGTTTCATCGCAGGCGAAAAGGCTACGGTCGTTTCCCTTTCGGGGACCTTTCATCCTGGTCTCTCTTTGTGGCTTGGTGGCTTTGTGTGATGTTCGTCGTTACTCAGGTAGACACCTTATCACTTGAAAATTTACCACTACCGCCTGACTTCTGGTACTCCGGCGGCTCTCGGGCCAGTAGAGGGAATTTGGTTTTTCATTGCGGACTGTCTCGGGAAGCGGCCGGACGGCCGCGTGGGGCGAGGGGATGCCTCGGAGGGCCACCTGATGGGATTCCCAGGGTGGCCTTTTCAATGGTCCGGGGTTTGTATGAATCTCGGTGATGTTCGGGGTTGGGGCGTCCGGGAAATCTCATGAGCGGTTTTGTCGGTCTGCTGAATCGGGAGGGTCAACCCGTCGACTCCGGTCTGTTGCGCCGCATGACCGATTCGATGGCGCCCCAGGGTCCCGACGCCCAGGAGATCTGGAGCGGCCCGCGGGTCGGTTTCGGCCACGCCCTGTTGCGCACGACCTGGGAATCGAAACGGGAACGCCAACCCCTCGGCCTGGACGGAACGCTCCGGATTACGGGGGATATCCGCTTGGACGGGCGGGACGAGCTGGCCGCGCGACTGGAGGCCTCCGGCTGCCGCCTCGACCGGGACGCGCCGGATGTGGACCTGGTGCTACACGCCTACCGGGTTTGGGAAGCGGCCTGTGTGGAGCGATTGAACGGGGATTTCGCCTTCGCGATCTGGGATGCCCACCGGCAACGCCTGTTTTGCGCCCGCGATCAGTTCGGGGTCGTACCCTTTTACTACGCGGAAACGAAAGACGCCCTGGTCCTCAGCAATCACATCAATTGCGTGCGTCTGCATCCGCGGGTTTCCGACCGCCTCGATGAACGGACACTCGGCGATTTTCTGCTCTTCAGCGTAAACCACGATTTCACGACGACCACCTTCGCCGACATTCGCCGGCTGCCCCCCGCGCATACCCTGACCTGGTCGGACGGCAGGGTGCGCGTCCGGCGTTATTGGCAATTGCCGGAGGCCGTACCCGAGCGTCGTTACCGGCGGCGGGAGGAATATATCGAGCGGTTCCGGGAGCTCTTCGAGCGGGCGGTCACGGACCGGCTGCGAACGGACCGCGCCGGGACCTATCTGAGCGGGGGAATGGATACCACCAGCATTGCCGCCACCGCCTATCGGGCGATGACGGCCACCGGCTCATCGGTCGATTTTCGGGCCTATACGATCATCTTCAAGCAGTTCGTGGCCGACGAGGAAGGCGCCTATGCCAAGAAGGTCGCCGAGCATGTGGGGTTTCCGATCGAATACCATGTAGCGGACGACTATATGCGCCAAGCCCCCGAAGAAAACCCGGAATACACCTATCCCGAACCCCTGGTGTTTCCGAACCGGGTTCCCGAGGCGGAGATTACCCGCCGCGCGGCCGGGTTCAGCCGGGTGCTGCTGTCTGGCGTCGGTGGCGATCCAGCGCTCCGGGTCGCCTGGTATCATTGGATCGATTTGCTGCGACGCGGGCGATTCTCCCATCTGGCGCGGGATACCATGGAATATGTCCGCACCTTTCACCGTCTACCGGGCTTCGGACTACGTACCCAGGCGAAGATCTGGCTGCGGGAGCGGCGGAACCCGGTGAGTTTTCCGGACTGGTTCAACCCGGACTATGCGCGGAAAATGGGTTTGCGGGCGCGTCAACGGGAGATCCGGGCCCTGATGGCCGCGCCCTCGATGCGGAGCTACCGCGGTATGTCGGATTCTCCCGGATGGTCCCATATGTTCGCGACGTCCGATCCGGGCTTTACCGGTCTCCCCATCAAGATTCGCCTCCCGTTCTTCGACGTGCGTCTGGTATCCTATCTGCAATCCATTCCGCCGATTCCCTGGCTCAAGGAAAAATTCCTGTTACGCGAGGCCATGCAAGGCGCCTTGCCCGAAGCCGTGCGGCTGCGCCCGAAAACCGTACTGCGGGGCACCCCCGGCCTCGACCGGCTGCGGCGGCAGGGACCCCAGCCCTGGATGGAAAGATTGGCCCTGGCGCCGGCCCTGGCGCCTTATGTCGATAACGAACGCCTGTTGCGGAGGGTGCGCGCCGTCGAAGAGCTCGATACCTTCAATCACGGTCAAACCGGTCCGGCCCTGGTGTTGGCTCACTGGTTGACCCACCAGGCCCGGGAGCCCTTCCAGCCATCTTTGGGGACCCGTTCGGCCGACGACTCTTCTCGTGCGCAGGCAGGAAAACCGGTAAGATTTTCCCCGCGACCCCTCGCCACAAGCGCGTAAGCCGAACCGGCCCCCAGGCCGGCATCCATGGAGAAACCCCCATGTCCGAGAAAGAAAACACCCAGACAACCGAATCCAACGAAACGGAAAGCAAGGTTACGACCAAGCAGGAATACCGCATGCCTAAGCTCCGCAAGCTCGGCAAGATCGGTGAGCTGACCACCGGCATGCCCACCTTCCAATCCCCAGACGGCGCCGGGCCCGGTAACGGGACCAACCTCTATGTGTCCTGACGCAAAGAACAGGACCGGATACGGGGCATCTTGAAAAATTCACAAAAAAACCACAAAGAGCCCGCTTCATTCCGGGTGGCAACCTATCTACTCGCGGCCCTGTCCCTCACCCTGGGGGTAGGTGCACTGGTCGTTTTTACCGTTTTCCTCTATACGGGGCCGTTCAACCTTACCGGATTCGGGCTCGACACCACCCGGACGCTACTGCTCGACGCCGGTCTCTGTCTTGCCTTTTTCCTGCAACACAGCGGGATGCTTCGCAAGACCATCCGGCATCGCCTGTCCCGGTACATCGGGGAACCCTTTGTCGGTGTCGCCTATACCATTGTTTCCGGCATTCTGCTGCTCACACTGGTCGGACTCTGGCAGGAAACGACGCTTACCCTCGCCGCCGCCGAGGGCCCCCTCCGGTGGTCGATGAGGGCCCTCTTCGCGCTGGCCATCGCCGGACAGATTTGGGGAACCCTGTCCCTCAAGTCCGCAGACCTCTTCGGCGTCGATGCCTTGCTCCGCCGTACCCGAGAGCCGACACCCATCGTGCTGCGCGGACCCTACCGCTGGAGTCGCCACCCCCTGTATCTGACCACCCTGCTGATGATCTGGTCCTACCCGGACTTGACCGCCGACCGACTGCTCCTCAACATCCTGTTCACCCTCTGGATCATCGTCGGCACCATCCTGGAAGAACGGGACCTCGTCGCAACCTATGGAGACGATTACCGCGCCTACCAGCGCACCGTACCCATGCTGATCCCTGGTTTCAGCCCGCGCAGGGCGGGAAAGCGTAGCGCATCCCGCCGTTAGCTTCCCAAAGGAGACAAGTAGGCCAGCGTTTCAGTTTCCCCGCATTCCCGGCGCCTCACAGGGCTTAAAATTGGGGTAGTGTTCTAACTTTGTTGTTTCCGGGATTCAGCGTATATACCCAGGGACAACAAATTACAACACCACCAAAATCGGTAACCCTTCGCTCAGGAACGGTTCAAAAAACGGTCGTTTCCCTTTCATGGAAACCTTGAATTTTTCAAAGCGCCCTCATCCTGGTCTCTCTTGGTGGCTTGGTGGCTTGGTGGCTTGGTGGCTTGGTGGCTTGGTGGCTTGGTGTGATGTTCGACGTGACTCAGGTAGACACCTTATCACCTGAAAATTTACCGCTATCGTGCTGCCTCCGCGGTTCGATCGTGCTCAAGGTCACACCAACAAAAAACTTTGCGTCCTTTGCGCCTTTGCGGTTAAAAAAATGCGCGATGGTTACACCTACACCGCTTGCGGATTGACCCTGAGCTCGAACCGGCCCCTACCGGATCTGACGCCCGCCGACGCCGACGCCCCCATCGACGTGCGGGTCGAGCTGATGCTGGAGAAAGAGCCCCGCCCCCCCTCGACGGAGTTCGAGAAGCTACTATCCGGCGTAGAAGTGCTCTCCAAGGCGGACGGCGCCTATTACCACCTCTGGTTTCGCGGTGACGGGCAGCTCGACTTCGAGATCAATGCCGAGGGCACCCATATCTCGGCCACCTGGACGCTCTCGGTCATCGAAGAAGTCACCGCCCTCCTGCTGGGGCAGGTCCTGGGCTGCGTCCTGCGGTTACGGGGCATCCTGTGCCTGCATGCCTGCGCGGTAAAGATCGGCGACCAGGCCGTGGTAGTCGTGGGCCATTCCGGCATCGGCAAATCCACCCTCGCGGCGGCCCTCGCCAGCCAGGGGTACGCCATCCTGTCCGACGACATCGCCGTCCTCGACGAACGCGGCCCGCGCCAATGGCGGGTACTACCCGGCTACCCCCGTCTGCGGTTATGGCCGGAAACCATCAAGGCACTCTATGGCCCGGAAGACAAGCTGGCGCGGATCTTCAGCTTCACCAAAAAGCGCTTTGTCAGCCTGACCCAAAACGGCGCCGAGGGAACCCCCTGGCGGTTTCAAAGCCGCCCCCTGCCCCTGGGCGCCCTCTACATCCTGGGAGAACGCAAAGCCGGGCTGGCCGCGCCGATAATCGAACCCATGCCCCCCGCGACGGGCGTAATGGCACTGATGGCGCACCGCGCCATCAACCACCTGTACTTGCAGATGAAACCCGGCAAACAGGCGCAAGAGTTCGCCGGGCTCAGCCGCGTGGCAATGGAGGCGCCCATGCGGCATGTGATCTGCGGCGACGGCTTGGATACACTCCCCCGCCTTTGCGACGCCATCGTGCAAGACCTCTCGGCACTGTCGTAACCTCGCCTCGATGCGGTTCGCTCCTCACGGGTGTTTCCTCGGATGTGGATAACTTTAGCATCTGCAATTGCGACTGCTCCTGATCCATTTGCGTTAAATTTTACTGCGTACTTTGGACAAAAACCGATTAACCCTCAGAGAAGGAGCCGGTTTCCAATCCACCAAGCCGGTTTCTATGGCATGTCTCAGATGTGCTCCGGTCAGGCGGATTCGAAGGTTGACCGCGCCGTCCGGGTGTAGCGTGACATGGGCCGTTTCCGTCATACCCATTATCTTGTGTTGTAATACCTCGTCATTCCCCGCCCCGGTTTCACTTTTGTATACCACATAATGGATAACATCCTTACCCTTTTTGTATTGCTCATCAATAATCAGCCTTTCGCTCATGACAGAAATCTCTTGATGATCTCGAAGGTTGCAATGGAGCAGGCCATTGCGACATTCATGGATGAATTCACTCCCACCATGGGTATATGCACGATTCTGTCGGACGCATCGAGCAATGGTTGGCACACCCCCGAGTTCTCCGAGCCCAGGACGAGGCATACCTTTTCGTGCCCGGAGAGTGACAGTTCCCGAATATCCATGCTCGACGAGGTGATTTCCAGACTGATGATTTCGTATCCCCCATACTTGAGTCTTTCGACCAGATCAAGAGGGTTCTCCTCATAGGAAAAGGGAACATATTTTTCGGTCGATCGCGAGGTTTTTCTGATCTTGCCATTGGGTGGAAACGGCGAGGAGCCGGAAAGGTAGATCTTTTCTATGCCCAAGGCATCGGCAATTCTGAATAAGCTGCCGACATTCATCGGCACCTCCATGTCGTGCGCCAGAAAACACACCGGATATCTTGCGATTCGGGGCCGATGGTGACTGTGATCCAGTTGCCTGTTTTCCACGACAATTTCTCAAACCTTGGCTAATCGACGCGGTTCGCCGGACTCACGGCCTATTCCCCCAGCTTTGCGGCGCGTTTCATCTCCAGGAAGGCCTGAAATGCCGGATTGTCCGCATAGGGCGCGATGGTCTCGGCAAGCCGCGCCTTGTATTCCGCCAGCTTCTCCTCCGGGGCCTGCGCGGCGGCCTCGAGCGTTTCGAGGTAATGCCTGGCCGCGCCCGTCATCTCCTCGTAGCGCGCACTGACCCGCGGATTGGGTATCCCCATGATGCCCTGGGCGATTTCTTCGACCGGCAGATTCGCCACATTGGCGGTGGGCTGGCCGTCCAGCATCAGGAGCTCTTCGCCGCTACGGAGCGACTGGATGAGAAACGGCGAATGGGTGGTACAGATGAACTGGATCTTGGGGAAGGTTCGGCGCAGATCCTCAATAATACGGCGCTGCCAACGGGGATGCAGATGCAGGTCCAATTCGTCGATCAATACCACCCCCGAGGTCTGTTGCAACACCTCGCCGCCATATTGGGGATTCAGCCTGGCCACCCTTTGCGCCAGATCGCCCACCAGTGCCGCCATACCGCGCTGCCCATCGCTGAGATTGGAAAAGGGCTGGGTTGCGTCTTCCATCTCGACCACCACCTCGCCTACGGTGGCATCGAAATAGAGATCGGATGCGCCCTCCAGGCAACCGACGATGGCCTTTTGCACCGCCTCGAATACCGGTGATGCCCGCCCCTTCCGTTGGTAGGCGATCCATGACTGACGGGCAATCCACTGGGTAAGCTGGTCTACCGAGAGTGTCGGATCGATACTGTTCCTATAGCCGGCCAGGCGGGATTGCTCTTCTTTGTCGGATAATCGCGTCGGGTCCGTTACCTGAAACGATTTCGGTCCCTGACCTAGCCGCTCGGTACCATAGTAGGAGAGCAAAGGCAGGGAAACCTCTTTGCCCTCACGCACAGCTGTGTCCGCGGCCGAGGCCAGTTGTGCGATTGGCATTGTCTCTTTGTAATGAGTACTCCCATCGGGGTTGTTTAATGCCTCCACCAACCAACCGATCGACTTTCCCTGCACCTCGCCACGTGCCGCTACTTCACAAGGATACAGATACTCCCAATTGACACTGACTTGGTCTTGTCCCTGGTCATCGAACCCCTCGTGTTTGAAATAACGCAACATGATCTCGTCCCTGAAAATGGGGCGGGGCTCGGCCCCCTCGATTCCCAGAAGCCAACTGCCGACGGCTACCGCCAAGGCATCCAGGGCGCTGGTCTTGCCCGTGCCGTTCCTTCCCACCAGCAGGTTGAATTCCGGGTGAAAGGAGAATTCCCTCTCCTTAAAGCCCTTGAAGTGCTTGAGAACCAAGTGGTCTATGCGCATGATGGAGCTCCAGCCGACGAATTAAACCATATTTCATTTCATATCGATATATCTTACCGGGACCAAACGATGGCCAAGCATATCCACCGCAACCTGGGCCTGCTCCAGAATGACATATCCCAAAAGGGGTTCATATCCGTTATCTTCACTTAAACCCATATCAACAAAGATCACTTCATTTGCAACCGGGCGAAAACCCTCTATTTTGATTTCCACCGGCCAGCAGGCCTCACCACGCACGACCTCTTGATTAGCCAATTGCAGTTCCACCGGCTCGGAACGTTTGAACTCCCCGAGTCTTGCCTTCCAGGCCGTGGGAAGGATCAAGGCCCCCGCCCCGGTATCGACGAACATCTCGCACTGAATGGATTTATCCTCGTCGAAGAGATTGGTGATTCTTACCGGTACGACAATTCGGCCCATTGTTCTCTCCAAATTCACTACGGTCTGTTATCCCGTCCTGGGGGATGTTCCCCGTTCTTTGGGACACCCTCACCGAATCGGGCGTACCCCGCCACGGCGCCCGATGGCGGCCGCGACCCGAAACAGATCGGGGATATCGACCCGTTCCTCATCGATGCGTCGGATAACCCCGATACGCTCCAGCTCTTGGAGCAAGGCCCTTTCCGGTCGGTCCGAGCCCGGCGCGTCCAGGGCATGGGGGGGCAGAAAGAATCGGTCATCTTCCTCGTCATGGTCGGATTGGACTTGTGTTCTCTCAAGGGCAGTGGCCTGATCCCTGTCTATGGCCTCGACGACGCCGGCCTCGACCCAACGGTGCTCGATGTCTTGGTCCCTGCAGGGTACGGTTTGGCCCTTCAGTGGCGCCAACACTTCCTGAATCCAGGGATAATCCTCGCCCAGCTCTGTAACCCGCACCCGGGATGCGTCCTGCACGCCTCTTTTAATGCCATCCCAATGGAGCACTTCTTTGTGTCCTCGGGACTGTGTGTCCCTGTGTGCCTCCCGGATCGCGATTAGAAAGCTACGCGGACTCACTTGGCCTTTTGCGTCCGCCAAGTGGTTCGGCAACCAGGTGTAGGTGCGGCCGCGGCGTGCATTGGTTCCCATATAGCGGGTCGCCATGCCGTGTAGCACCTTCTGTTGCAAGGATTCGTCCTGCCGGAGCCTTTTTGGAATGGGATAAACGGAGATTTCTTCAGCTGGTTCAGCTTCGAATGGGAGCCGGTGTTCCCGATCGAGCCAGTCTCGGAAGGGTTCACCCCCATCCGCATGGTTGGACAGCCAGTGAAAGAGCAGCCCGTAGAGATCGGCCCGACGCCACTCCAGATTGACGCGGCCATGATGGAGCTTCGAGGAATCCGGAAACTGCCAAATCCGCTTGTCTTCCCACATATCCGGGCGCATGAACAGCTTCGCTTGAATCCCCGCTAACCCCTGGAGATCCAAACACACCTGAAGCAGACCCCGGACCAGACCGCGGATTGCCTTCCAGTCGGAACCCGTGCGGTCGAGGGCGTCGAATATGATCAGATGCCGACGCCTTTTTTCCCGTAGGTGCTCGGAAATACGATCCCGGAGCCTTTCTTCCCGCTCCGGGTCGGCAACAACATAATGTACACGCTCCGCCCAGGTATCCGTAGCCAGGGGCTCATCGTAACGATCGGCCAGCTGATGCAGGATCACCGACCGCCAGATGTCCTCGGCATCGAACTCGGCCCATAATTGTTGCAGGACCCGCCGTGACGGGTGGGTCTGATTGTGCGTCGCAACCGAGAATCCCCAGCTGACGTCGACCCTGTCGAGCTTGAGGCGCGGCAGCTGGGCAGCGATCAAACGGCGGGTCAGATCACCGTTGAGGGCGGCGCTCCAGAAGCTCTTGCCGGTTCCGCGATCACCGACGACCAATGTGCTATCCGGGTCCAGTGCCCTTTCATGGCCCGGCACGACAAACAGCTCCCGAGGATTCGGTTGTTCGGTGGTGGCCGCCAGTGTCTCCGGCAGATCATCGAGGGACCCGCGAACCGCCTCCGCAGGAAACAACTTAACCGCCATCGGCCTCTCCCAGGATGCGTTGCTCGAGTCCCGTCGTGAAGGCCCCGAACGAGGCGGTGATTGCCATCTCTCCGACCTGGGTCAGGTCATCGAGGGGATTGAAACGCTCGAAGCGGGGATCCGCCAGGATGGTCAGGGGATAGTGGGGCGCGGCCTCGTCTCCGATCGAGAAGGTGAACCGCTCCTCATCCGACCCCGGCGGGTCCTCGTCATACAGGCCATTCACCCACAGTTCATAGGAATGCCCGAGGTAGTGATCCAGGTCCCTCTGCGCTTCACTTGCCTTGGCGTGGACCATCTTGAACCTCAGGCGCCAGTCGTCGTCGCGTCGGCCCCGGAAGCTCCGGGCCATCGGCCCCAGCTGGGCCAACAGATAACGATAGCCTTCCCAGACCGCAGGCTGGTCGGTGGCGAAGAGCAGGACATCGGCGTCCAGATGCAGGACGGTGGCGGCGGCCGTCTCATGCAGCCCCGCCCGACTGTCGATCAGGACCAGATCGGGGCCTACCTGGTTTTCCAGCAGACCGCAGAGACGCCGCACGCGATTGGCGAAGCGGCTCCCACTGCCGATGCCGCCGCCTTCCAGGTAGCCCCGGGCCAGCTTGGCGGTAAATCCCACAGGATAGCGGTCGATTGCATGCCCGGTAGCCGGTGCCACATAGAGACCCGGCTGCTCGGATAAGGGGGTTCGTGCCACCATCCGCTCGGCCATCCGTTCGGCCAGGGGATTATCGACCAGGTCCTCCACCAGCCAGTCCAGGACCCCGAACTCGGGGCGGTCGGCCTGCGGCAACAATTGCGCGCCCAGTCCCGGGGCCTCCAGATCCAGATCGATCAGCAGCACGGTCCACCCCTGGGAGGCCAGATGGCGACCCCAGAGGAACAGGGCGGTGCTGCGCCCGACCCCACCTTTCAGACTGAAAAAGGCGACCCGCGGCGGATGTTTCCCGGCTTGCTCGGGGGCCTGTGCCCAGTCCTGCCCGACTACCCGGCGCTCGACGAGCCAGACCTTTGAGCCGGCGATGTCATGGACCAGCGCGGGTTCGTATTTCAGCACATCACCCGCCAGGGTATCCCGGAAGCGCGCCAATCCGCCGTCCACACTCGGGCTGTAGGCCCCGAGCACCTGGGTAAGCTCGGGACGGGCAAGGGCCAAGTCCCCTTCATCGACGCCATCGGGGACCACCACGAACAGGCGGCCGTTCATATCGCGCACGAAACGGCAGTCTTCGAGCTCGATACCCGGAAACCGGTGTTGTACCAATACCACGGCCCGCGGTAGGGCGTCATCGAATGTGCAATGGTCGCTCATAGTCTGCCCCGAATGCCGACTGCGTGAAGCGTGCGTCGGCTGTGGTCCCGGTAGGTTTTACAGGAGGACAGAGAGAACGCCTGCCGTGGCCAATAGCGGTTGGCGATCTTCCAGTCCACCATGTAGTCTTCCATGTTCAGCAGTTGGCGTACCCCATTATTGCCCCTCCCTGACAGCATCCGCAGTACATCGTCCCGCAGCTCCGGCAGATGTTTGTGTGGTATTTCCTGCATCCCAGGTATTTTTTCCAGGAGTAGCTTGAGCGCGCATTCGGCGGCCAGACCGAACAAGTGGGTCGCGTTCGGGTATCTCTGCCGCTGGAACAACGTGTCTCCGTCCTGGTAACAGCGTAGTGCCGCGTCCGCGTAATCCGCTTGCCATTCAGGTATCGCCGTGCTCTTCATAATCCTTGAAAATCCGTGTTTATCCGTGTCTGCCTCCGTGGTTTCTAGGAAATGTCTTCCAGCTCCGCTTCCAGGTCTTGTGCTTGCTGCCGGCATTTGGTGATGAATTGCAGCTTGCGCACTTGCTCTTGCGCTGCTTCCAGGTCCTGCGCGGATGGTGCCTCCGGCAGGGTTTCCAGCTCGCTGGTCAGCGCGCGGGTGTGGTCGGCGAGGCGGTCCAGGATGGCGCCGACGGCGGCCAGGGGATCCGCCTGGTCCCGGACCTCGGCCAGGGCCTCGCGCAGCTCCAGCTGCTCCATGAGGAATTTTGCGTCCCGGGTCGATTCCCGCTCGTCGCCGTGATCGCCGGTGTGCAGGGACAGGAGGTAGCGCGCGCGCGCCAGGGGGTCCCGGAGGGTTTGAAAGGCCGCGTTGACCTGGGTGGAGGCCTGGAGGGACAGGCGCCGTTCCCGGTCGCTCGCCGCGGCATAGCGATCCGGGTGCAACGCTTGTTGCAGGGCGCGGTAGCGTTGCGCCAGCCGGTCGTTATCCACCCGATAGCTCAGGGGCAGCCCGAAGAGCGCGAAGTGGTTTTGGGAGAAATCCAGCATGGGGAACTTAACTTAGTCGGTCTCCTAGTGCCCCGTTTCATCTTATTTTTCACCCTCAGAGCCCTCCCAACCGCGCCCAGGCGAGAGGAGAGCACCGAGCGAGAGAGCCACGCCACGC